>JAJYIO010000440.1 GCA_021790035.1 bacterium
GATCTGGGGCGCGGAGATCGGGGTGCAGGTCCGTTCGCAGGTAACGCTCCGGCCCTTGCCAGTCGCGCAGCGATGCCGCCTTGAAACGCAGCTCGCGACCGCCGCCGCGCAGGTCGGTCCAGAAGACGTCGAACTGCCCATCCCGGCTCACGATCTGGGGATGATCCAGATCGCCACCGGAAGAGATCGCCCGCCCGGCTCCAGATGGCGCGGCGCGGTCATCGAGTGGCAGCCAGGCAATCTGATGCCGGGCCCAGGATTCCGGCGATGCCAGGGTGTTCTCGAAGGCCATGCGCGCCGCCTCGGAGAGCGGGTAGTTTCCGGGCGTCGCGCCGGGCCAGACGAAGGGCTCGGGCGATGCGGAAGAACTCGCGAGGCTCGCCTCCTGGTCGGCTCGGCCCCGCACGAAGGCCACCATGAAGCCCTTGGGGCCAGCGGCGATCGCCGGCCGGGACAGTTCGACGCCAGGCGGATCGAGAAGCCGGATGGGACCGAGCCGGCCATCCGCCTGGATGGTGCGAATCCGCAGACCCGCGGGCCGCCCCGGGAGAGCCGTCGACCATGCGAACATGGATGTCCCGTCAGGGGCGACCGCGGCAGCCAACTGCCGGGGTCGGGCCGGGCCCCGTTCGAGGATCCGGAGCGGTCCGGTGATCGCAGCATCTGGCGAGCCGGGGATCCAGACCTCGGCCGACACCAGCGACTCGTCCGGGTCGTGACCGCAGATCCCCAGAACGACCTTGTGCCCGTTGCTGGCCATGGCCAGTCCGTCGACGACCTGGTCCACGTATCCCACGAGCGAGGCCCCGAAGGCCGGGAGTGGTTCCGCGGTCGGCGAGGGAGTCGCCTCATCGACAGATGGGGACGGCTGGCTGGCGACCGGGCTGAAGGGGGTCGGTTCCGGCGTGAAGGACAGGTGCGGAGCCGGGCTCGGCTCGACGCGCGAGAGGACCATCCGGTAGAGCGCCAGTCCCTGGCCATCGTCCTCGGCGCGAGCCACCAGCGTGCTGCCGGCCCGCGCCGCCACGGCTGCGATCGGCTGATCCTGCGGCGGGCCGATCTCTCCGCCCGGCCAGAGTTCGACGGTGGGCAGATCATGGGCCCCGATGGGACCGGCCAGCAGCAGGAGCGCGACACTGGCCGTCGTGGCGAAGAGTAAGGCAGGGTGCCGTTTCGGAAGGATCATGCCCTGATTCTAGCACTCCGCGGGTCCAGCGCTGATGAGGAAGTTCGATCCTCCCTCGCTGCGCTCGGGCAGCGACTCGAGGAAACCCGCCGGGCTCAACAGGTGGCAAGCTTTCCAAATGGAAGGATGCCGTCCGCAAACAAATGGCGGCGCTGTCCAGAAAGTCGGGTGTCTGGTAGCCGCCAGGCGAGAAGCCGCGCCCGTGTGGGCCTCGTCCTGCACGGCGAGAGCGTGCACTGGGTATACTGTGCCTTGCACAGGGCCCCTCAAAGGTTTTCCAGGTATCGTTCGATGGCCGGTGTTTCCGAGACCGCTATGCGGGATGGGGCGGCCGTCTCACTCACACCGGGGCCGAAGGCTCATCGATTGAAACGTCTCGCTTTCGCGGTTTTCATCCTCTTGGCGGCCGTGCTTGTTTCCGCACACCCTGCGGCGGCACGGGCTCCCGACATCTCGATCCCGCTCGGCCAGGTGGACATCATCACCGTCCCGAGCGGAGTGACCCGCGTGGCCATCGGAGACGCGTCCATCGCCAACGTCTCGCTCGTCCAGGACGGGACAGGTCGGACGCTGCTGATCGAGGCGCGCAAGCCCGGTCTCACCAACTTCCTGGTGTGGCCCAACAGCGGGCCGGTACAGAACTATCTGCTCGAGGTACTGACCAGCCGGCGCCCCGCGTCGATCGCCATTCGCGTCAAGATCCTCGAGGTCAAGGAAGGCGACAACAACAGCACCGGCATCGACTGGTCGCAGCAACTCAAGTTCAAGGAAGCGCCGCCCCAAGATCCCTTCGCCCTGGGCTATCCCGTCCGTGACTCGGTCCTCGACGCGACCATCAACATGCTGCTACAGCACAGCAAGGCCAAGCTGCTGGCGCAGCCGACCCTGGTCACGATGAACGGCGAGCCGGCCAAGTTCCTGTCGGGGGGCGAGATCCCGGTCGTGATCCAGACGGCCAACACCTCGTCGGTCGTGTGGAAGACCTATGGCGTGTCCCTCGAGGTGACTCCCACGATCGAGGGCGTGGACGACATCGTCCTCAACCTCAAGCCCGGAGTCTCCGACATCGACAAGACCAACGGGGTGCAGGAGAACAACTTCAACATCCCGGCGATCGATACCCGCACGGCCGATACCACCGTCACGCTGAAGAGCGGACAGAGCATCGTGCTGGCCGGACTGATGCAGGACAACCGGCAAAAGGTCGATTCCAGGGTGCCGATCCTGGGTCAGATCCCGATCCTGGGCGCGCTCTTCACCAGCACGAGTTACGAGGACACCCAGAGCCAGCTGGTGATCATCGTGACGCCGTCGATCGTGCACAACAACGAGGTCGAACCGGAAGCCAGCTACGGCCAGGGGAAGCCCTGATTGGGCCATCTGCCAGGACATGAGACTCACGCGCACGCCCGAGGGATCCCGTTGCCAGCTCCGCTAACGGGACCGCGGCTGACCCTGGTCTTCGGGGCGCGAGGAGGCCTCGGGCGCTCGGTCATAGCCGCCAACGTGGCGGTGGCGATGGTGCGGCGCTTCAAGCAGACGACCGCACTCTGGGACCTCGACTGGCTCGCTGGTGGGCAGCTGGCCTCTGCACTCGACCTCGAGGCGGCGGGCAACTGGGCCGAGGTCACCGGCGGGGGGCGCCCGCTCGCCCAGACCCTCTCGCCTCACAGCTCGGGCGTGCGACTCCTCGCCGCGCCCCCGGCAGGCTCATCGCCTCCACCCACCCCGCGGCAGATCGTGCGCGTGGTCGCCGAGCTGGCCAAGCTCGCACCCCAGATCGTCGTGGACACGTCTTTTCCGCACCTGCAGCACGAGACGATCATGGCCCTGTTCGATCTGGCCAGCACGGTGTTGCTCGTCA
>JAJYIO010000014.1 GCA_021790035.1 bacterium
CGCGCTTGTTGCGCTGCATGTCGATGTCGCGGGGATTGCGGACCGCCCGCAAGACGGCATCCCGGGTGATCTCGTTGAACTCGATGCGCCGCATGGGCACCTTGAGGGCCTGCAAGATCGTGGCCAGGTGCCAGGCGATCGCCTCCCCCTCGCGATCGGGGTCAGGCGCGAGATAGACCTCCTCGGCCTCCTTGGCCGCAGCCTTGAGGTCGTGGACGACCTTTTCCTTCTCCTCCATCACGACGTACTGCGGATGGAAGTCGTTCTTCACGTCGACCCCCAGGCTCTTCTTGGGGAGGTCCCGCACGTGCCCGGCAGAAGCTCTGACCATGAAATCCTTGCCCAGGATCTTCTCGATCGTCTTGGCCTTGGCCGGGGATTCGACGATGACTAGGGTTTTTGACATGAGTGGGACTATACCTCAGCAATCGGCTTTTTCACTGCGGCGGCCGATACGAATCCATAACTTTCGCCAGGCGGCGCTAGGGGGAAACTCCCCTTCGGGGCAGGGACTTGCAGGGGGCCTGGCCCCCCGCAAACTACCCCCCGCTGCGGGCAAGCTGCTGCGTAGCCCCGCTCAGCGGGTGGCGTTTCGCTCAACGCTGTCGACGCAGACGGTGGGTAACTCATTTGCGAGCGTATATGCCACCGGGTTGGCTCACGATCAGCCCCTTGAGCTCGAGGATCGTCAACTCGCGCATCAGCTCCGGGAGCGACGCCTCGAGGTGCTCGGCAAGTTGATCCGCGCTCACGCCCTCCGAGTCGATCGCCTGGTACACCCGCTCGAGATCGCCGACCGGCCGCGTTGCGACAGGTCGAATGCCATCTTGCGCGGACCAGCCAAGATCCGCCAGGACATCGAAGGCCGAGGTTACCAGGCGAGCACCATCTCGCAAGAGCGAATGACTGCCCTCGAAGCTCGGGGCGTCGGCGGGACCCGGGACCACCATGACCTCGGTGGCCCCCCTGGCCGCGTCCGCCGCGGTGATCAGGGCGCCGCTCCGCCCGGGAGCCTCGACGACGACCACCGCGTGCGCGATGCCGGCGATCAACCGGTTGCGAGCGGGAAACTGCCAGCGCAAGGCTTCCTTGCCAGGCGGATACTCGCTGATGACGGCCATTCCTGCGGCCAGCATGCGTTCGTAAAGCGGACGGTTGGAAGCCGGAAATCCGGTCACAGGCGAGCCGGCCAGGATCGCGGCCGTGCAACCACCAGCCGCCAGGGCCCCCGCGTGTGCGGCGGCGTCGATCCCCCACGCAAGACCCGAGAGCACGAGGACGTCTTGCGTCGCCAGGTCGGAGGCCAGCTGGGCGGCGATGCGTCGCCCGTAGGCGGTGCACCGGCGAGTGCCGACGATCGCAACGACGCGATCCCATCGGGGCAAAGGGCCCCGATGATACAGAACCGCGGGAGGAGCCGGAATCTCCCGCAGGCGCGCCGGGTAGCTCGAGTCGTGCAGGCTGACGGTCTGGACATCCACGAGAGCACCTCCACCGTGCCGCTTGCCGGGAAAGCTCTTAACCAGCCTTAGCCCAAAAGGCCCTGGAAAGCTGGGGACCCGGCCTAACGGCCGGGTCCCGAGAAACGACGCCTGGACTAGTTGGACGAAGTGGCGGCGGTCGAATCGGTCGACGTGGTGGTCGCCGCGGAATCGGTCGATGCCGCGCTCGAGTCGGTAGCCACCGACTGGGTCGTCGCGGAATCGGTGCCGGTCGTGGTGGTGGTCGAGTCGGTCGCCGACTGCGTGGTGGCGCCGCCCGAGCTGCTGCTGCTGCTGCTCTTGGGCTGGCAGCCGGCCGCGGCGACCAAGGCGAGGCCCATCATCGAAACCAAGATCGTGCGCTTCAGCATCCCGTTCTCCTTTACTTCGTGTCTGCTGGCTAGGTCTCTTATGGCGGATAAGATTTTGCCGAATTATAAATCCTTGTTATTCAGATGACAAGGGGCTGACTCACCAGAGCCCTTCCGGTCGTCCCTTCGGTACGCCCGCGCCCCTGCAAAGCTAGGCCTTGCCGGTGATCCGACGCACCAGCCAGCAATTCTCCCGGTTGCGATCGTAATCCTCGAGGATGAAGTCCAGCGCGGCCCGCATGATCTCGGATTTGCCAACCTTGAGCCTCTGCTCCGTCCGCAGGCGCAGCATCACGACCTCGAGCTTGAGGAGCTGGTCTTCGGAGAAGTAAAAGGTCGCCCGCTGGTTGTACTCCTCTTCCTCGCCGCCTGCCGGAGGCCCTCCAGCCGGCTCCGGGTAGGCTCCGGAACCAGAACCTGACTCCTGGTAGCCGCTAGGCGCGGGCCCGGCCTTCGGGCGTCTCCTCATGGATGACCTTCCTTACCTATCGACGAGTGGCCAGTAATGTCTTGTGCGATGCTGCGATATTACTGAGTCCCTGACGGACGTGTAAGTATAAGAAATCACATTCCTGATAATCCCAAACTGTCGGCGTGACGTACAACACAGGAGCGTGGTACAGGACGGATGCCCGGTATGTCTTGATTCGAGAGCCCTGATAGAAGGTCGAGTGCTTGGGTATAACACGCCTGGCCTGGCTTTCAGCCTTTCGTCCCGAGGGCCGATTTTAACGGTCGGGGTCGGAGTTTCTGGCCAGGCCAGCACCAGGCGATCAGCAGGAACGAGATGGTCGAATCACCCCACCTGCCGGAAATCCGGGCCAGACGGCCGGCGATCTGGTTGCGCGGGTTGCTGGCAGGGGCCCTTGTAGGCGCCGTGGCCGGCTGCCAGGCATACAGCATGGGCAACCCGTTCTTGCCCCGAGCACGTCTGCAAGCGATCGTGGAGGATCCCACGACGACCGTGACGATCACGCCGACCTCCGCCACCAACTACACGACGGCGGTCGCGCCGCAGGTGACGCGCTTCCTGCTCCAGCCGGTACCGGGCGATATCGCGCCCGCATCGACGATCACCGCCTTCTCCATCCAGTGGTACGACATCGACGGCGCCACGATCAGCTCGCAGCTCATCCCACCGCGGACTCAGGGCGTCACGGTCCTGGTTCCCAAGGGTGTGGCGTCGACGACCGGCTCGACGACCACCGGAACCACCGGCTCGACGAGCGGCAGCTCGGCCACCACCGGCGCCAACGGCGAGGTCGACATTCCCGTGGTCACCAACGGCGTGACGGGGTACGGCTTCGACAACGGATTCACGATCGATCCGGTCCAGAACGTGGCGGTCCCGCGTACCGACCAGTGGTCGCAGTACCTGACCGGCAAGGTGACCTTCTCGGGTCGCGATCAGAACGGCTGGCCCATCGTGGGTCCGGACGGCGTCGATCCACCCACGGCATACTTCCAGTTGGAGTTCGTCACCCTGGCGTCCGGGTCCACGGCCCCGAGCAGCTCTTCCGGCGCCTCTTCGCCCGTCGCCTCGTCTCCGGCTGCGGGATTTGCCGCCGGCGGGTAGCGTAATCGAGATGCGATCGACCTTCATCCGCAACGCCAAGCGCCGCCTGGGGCCCGCGGGCCTCGCGGCGCGAATCCTGGCCGGGTCCGTGATCCTGCTGACGGCCGCATGCTCGTCGCAGATGTCCCTCTACAAGCAGGGCTATGCGTCATTCTTCTTCCCCGAGGACCTGCCCGACACGATTCCGGTGTCGCCCCCTCTCTCGCAGCTGGGCGCCATCTATGGCCACGTGCAGGATCCCAATGGCAACCCCCTTCCCGGCGCTCGCATCACCGACGGTGCGGCGGTCACGCTGGCCTCGGACGGCCAGTACGTGTTCCCGACCCGCGAGTACAACGCCACGGACGATCCCAACGTCATCCTTGGCGTCGACGGCGCGACCCTCTCTGCAGGCGATTTCGTGCTGGACGGCCTCCCGCTGGGCAATGACACGCTCACGGTCTCGTTCGACGAGGTCAAGACCACGGTTCCGGTCTTCGTCGACCCGTCGAGCTTCAGTGCGGTGATCAACCCCAAGCTCGGCATCACGCCGCCCAACTACGGAGCCAGCTACGCCAACCCCGAGACCAAGGGCACGATCGTCGTCCCCTTCTATCGGGCCGTCGCCGGCTCTCAGGGCGTGCGCGCCGCGGAGGTCGATCCGCCATCCATCGAGGGTCTCATCACGCTGGCATCGGGCTCGAGTCCCGTCGTCTCCTGGCCCAGCGGATCCAAGGTAGCCGTCGTCCTCCGGGTCACGCCGCCAGCCAATGCCGCGATCCAGATCGCCAGCGCGAGCATCCTGTACGAGGACGATGCGGGCACCCCGCTCTTCGATCCGACCAACAGCTCGGCCTACATGGAGGTCGTGCGCAACATCGCCCCTGAGGTCACGGTCCTCCCGGGCACGAGCAAGACGTCGGGGCCGCCAGCTGCGGTGGTGCTCGACCTTGCGACCTCGATGATCGCTTCGGACGACGTGGCTGCTGCCGTGATCACCTTCCCGGCCACGGATCCGCAGAACCACACGCTCCAGGTGACCGTTCCGATCCACATGGCCGTCACCGGTACCAACGGCTGAGCTGAACCTCGATCCGCCCTCGAACTCTCTTGGGCTGCGGGCAAGCGGCTTCGCCGCCTGGCTCTCGCTCTGGCGAGATTTCAACCCTGAAGGGTGCCATCCGCAAGACGGCTGCTACGACCCGGGCAAACTGAAGTCGGTTTCGACCTGATGCCCCTGGGTCCCGTAGGCTTCGAATTTCTCGGTGTTGGTGTGGAACACCGCCCGGTTGGCCGTCAGATAGCCGCCATCTTCCTTGGCGATGCGGACGTTGCCCGTCAGCACGATGGTCTTTTTCCCGTCGTGATACACCGCGCGCTGGCCGGTGGCCTCCCGCCCCTCCTGCTTGACCGTCACGAGCTGGCCGGTCATCACGGCGTCGTTCGTGGTCTCGTTGACGACCAGGTGATCCCCGGTGATGACGGTCTTCTTCTTCAGGGCTGCGTCCCGCTCCCGATCGGATCTGGACGCGTCGATCAGGCCGTTGCGCGCCAACCAGTCGCCCTTGATCTGGGTCAGGACCACGTTACCGTCCATGGTCATCGTGTTCCTGCCATTGTCGAGGAAGGCGTGGTCGGAGGTGGCGTTCTTCTCCTTCTGGATGAAATGGACGCTGCCATCGAACTGGGCGTTCCTGGTGTTGGTGTAGTAGTCCATGTGATCGGCATCGACCACCGTGTCATCCCGCTTGAAGGCGGCCGCGAGCTTGGCGTGGGTCGAAGCGTTGGCCGGCTTGATATCCGGCTGGCCCGCGCGGACCAGGTTGACGTCTCCCGCCACGACCACGTGCTTCTGCTCGTGATAGACCGTCATCGCGTCGCCCTTGAGGGTCGTCTTGGGCTCGCCGACCTTGACCTGCACGAGCTCGAAGGGGACCAGGATCGTCGTGATCTTGTTGGCCTCGTCGTAGTGGGCCTCGCTGGTCTTGATCGTGGTGTCGCCCTGGAATATCACGACGTGGCCCTTGGCCAGGGCTTGCTTGGACCGGCGATCGTAGCGGACGAAGTCCGAGAAGATGCGCACGGACGAGGTACCGGGGGGCGGTCCTTCGACCATGGGTGCTCCCGCAGCCGGCGCCAGGGGCGCGACCGGACCGACCGAAGGCAGTGGCGGCGGCGGAGGCACGACCCGGCCGTTGCCAGGCAAGGGGGGCAGCAAGGCGGGAGAGGCCGGCACCGAAATCGGCTGGCGCGGTAACCGGGACACGACCCCTGCCGGCACGGGAGGCGGCGCGAGGCGGCCGACGTGCAAAGGCACCGGACCGAGCACCCGGACCGGAACCGGCACACCGTGGGCCCCGCTCGGCGCTGGCAAGACGGGACGGCCAGGCACCGCTGGCAGCCTTACGGGCGGCCGGTTGGTCGGCGCCGGCGAGAGGTGAATGCCAGGAAACACGGCAGGCTGATAGCGCCCCTTGAGGGAATCGGCAGCCGTCTGGGCGCCCAGCACGGAATGCGCCAGGGCCACGACGACGAAACCGCCGATCCCTGTCCCGGCCAGGATCGCGCGCACCTTGTCTCCGGTGAACCGCATCAGCCTCCGAGCCCTCCCGCGCCGACCTTCGAATCGATCTGCACGTGGCCTTGCATCTCGAAGACCTCGAGCTGCGTGTCGGCGGTGGCCTCGTCGGCCCTCATGACGAGCTTGCCGTCATGGCTCTTGACCTTGACCGGAGTCGTGACGTTCACGATGTGCTGGAGTTCGTGATAGATGACGGTCTGGGTGGTCATGTGATCCCCGTCGTCCGTCACGAACTGGTCGTGACCCGCGATGGTCATCTGCTTGAAATCGGAGTCGTACTCGGCGGTGTCGGCCTTCCACGTGACGACGTGATTGTGGCTCGCAGACGCCGGCTTGTCCGTCCAGTCCTTGATATCGAAGAACTTTCCATGGGGGTGTCCCTCGAAGGCGACCGTGCGCTCGTTCTGACCGACTTCCACGACGGGTGCCTCGATGGTCCAGTGCTTCACGCCGCGCTCATCTCCCACCATCTTGACTCCCGTGAACTTGAGCTCGACGGTGGGCGAGAGGTTGAGGACCGACGCCGGGATGATCGGGGTTCGCGCCATTTCCTTGCGGCGCAGGATATAGATGCAGCCGACCACCACCACGATCAGGACGACCACCACCATCGCAGCCTGGCGGTTGAGGGCGAGGGATAGGGCGCTCTTGGCCCGCGAAGGCGCGGCCACGTCACGCCCGGCTCCGGTCGGACACGAGCGACCAGGCCAGCGCAAAGGCCACCAGCATCGCAGCCATCAAGACAGGCCAGTCCCCGATCCGCGTGTACGGCGTGATCCCGGTCAAAGCGGCTACGCTTGCCGTGGCGACGGCCGGGACGAACGTCCGGGTACGCACCAGGACCCGACCGTACGGGTCGATCACGCCCGAGACTCCGGTGTTGGCCGCGCGAACCAGGAAGCGCCGGTTCTCGACCGCCCGCAGGATCGACTGCGCGAAGGACTGGTGGGGGGCGGCGGTATCCTTGTACCAGGCGTCGTTCGTCACGATGGCCAGCAGCGTCGCCCCATGCTGGACGTCCGCGGCCAGGGTCCGCGGGAAGATGGAGTCGAAGCAGACCCCCGTTCCCACCGTCGCGAAGGGTAGCGCGAAGGGATGGGCGTGGCGCCCGGGCGTGAGGTCGTGGGTCAGCACGTTGAGCTTGGCCAGGACGTCCGGCAGGATTCCGCGGAACGGCATGAACTCCCCGAACGGCACCAGGTGCCGCTTGGCCTCCCATTGCCACCCGTCCCAGCCCGGCCCGACCACCGTGGTGGCGTTGTACAGGTTGGGATAGCCGCCGGTCGGCCGGGGCCGGAAGAACAGGGCCCCCGAGAGGAGGTAGCGGCCGGGCCGGGTGAAGGCCGCACGGATCTGCGACACCTCGGTGCGGACGAGCGGAGAGCCCGAGTCGTTCCAGTACATCGGAATCGCGGATTCGGGCCACACGACGAGCTGGGCGCGGGGCGCCTGGGCCGAGAGCTTCAGGTAGCGATCCACGGTATCCCCGAGGGCTCCCGGGCTCCACTTCTGGGTCTCGAGGAAGTTACCCTGTACCGCAGCGACGCGGATCGTGCCGACCGGAGTGGGCTTGAGGGCGAAGAAGCCGAATGCCACCGCCGCCGCGGTGAGCAAACCGGCGGCGAACAAGGGCCGGCGCTCGCCCATCCGGGCCTCGGCCATGGCGGCTCCGCCGAAGACGATCAGGCCCGAAAGCAGATAAGGACCGCCATACGGCAGTATCTGCAAAAGCGGCAGGTACGGGGTCTGCGAAACGGCAAGAACGTCCCAGGGGTAGGCGAGCTGGCCCTGCGTCTGGGCCCACTCGAGCAGCATCCAGAACGCGGCCCCCACGACGGGGAGCAGCCAGCGCGGCCGATCGGCCCGAAGATACCGGCGAACGAGCTGACCGTAGAGCGTGCCCGCCAGCGCGATACCGACCCCGAAGACGGATGCCAGGCCCGCCCAGCACACGAAAACCACGAGGGCGCCGACGCCATCCGACAGCCCGAGGAAGTTCAGCGGATACATCGCCAGCAGCCAGTAGTTGAGCGTCAGCTCGAACGCCATGCCCAGCGCCAGGCTCGAGAGGAAATCTCGCCACAAGGCACTGCGGATCCCCCCCGACACGGGGGTACGGCCGATCGCCAGGAACCACGGAATCAGCCCGATCCAGGCCAGCAAGGGGAGCAGATGGGACAGCGCCGAGCCCACCGGCACGTAGCCAGGAAAGGCCAGGCCAAGCGCGACTCCCCCGATCGCCACCGGAAGCATCGCGCGCCAGGTGGCCGGGCGCGCAGCCCGAGCGGGAACGGCCGGCAAGGAGTCCATCGGCGGTGCAGACATGGCGGCAAGAGTCTCTCTCCCGGGAGCGTAGCAGGGTTCCCCTGACTCGATCCTGGGTGAATTGTCATGCTACCACGAGCGCTACCCCGGGCCTTGCCCTGCCCGCCAGCAGCCCGTCGCTATCCCGCGATACGCGTGGCGCGACATGTGACGGCCGTCTCGCAGTGGCCCTGCTATGATCGCATGACCTTCAACATGTTCCGGACCATCGACCGCTACGTCATGGCCGAGCTGTTCCGCCCCTTCTTCCTGGCGGTGCTCGGCCTGATCATCGTGATCCTGTCGATGTCGCTGTCGACGTTCACCGACCTCATCTTCTCGGCCGGCGCCCCGACAGGCCCGGTCCTCCTCCTGTTGTTTTACTCGCTGCCGGCGGTCGTGGTGCTGGCCTTCCCGGTCGCATATCTGTTCAGCAGCCTCCTGGGCATCGGCCGGATGACCCGCGATTTCGAGATCACGGCCCTTCGATCCTCGGGCGTGTCCTCCCGGCGCATCTTGATGCCGATCCTGCTCGGGGCGCTGCTGATCTCGGTCGTCAACTTCTTCTTCAACGACTCGGTCGTCCCGTGGTCCAACCTGCAGATCAAGACCATCAAAGAGCAGCTGATGAAGGACTCCTTGCGGCCGATCATCCGGCCCAACGTGTTCTTCCAGGGCACGACCAACCGTAGCTTCTACGTCAAGGCCTTCGATAGCAAGACCGGCGTGGCTCACGATATCTTCATCCTGGATCAGAGCTTGCCCGGACTGCCCCAGGTGATCACGGCCAGGACCGGCCGCTGGGTGAGCGTGCCGGGCTCGGGGATCTGGGTCCTCCAGCACGGGACGCTGCACAAGTACGGGCAATCGGGCTACGTCGACCACGAGATCCACTTCAAGACGCTGGACATCCAGTTCTCGATGCAAAATCCCTACCTCGGCGGCAACCTCGATCCGGCCTCGATGACGGCCCAGCAGGTCGACAAGCAGATCCAGGGGATCAAGAAGAGCGGCGGGAACGCGCATGCCCTCGAGGTCGCGCTCTGGCAGAAGTACAGCATTCCGCTGGCGACCTTCGCGGCAGCCCTCATGGCGGCTCCGCTCGGGATGCTCTTCTCGCGCCTGGGGCCCTACATCGGCGTGGCGCTATCCGTCATCCTGGTCTTCCTGTACTACACCGCGATGCAGACCTTCGCGGCGCTGGGCCAGAGCGGCTACCTGCCCCCCTTCCTGGCCGCCTGGCTGCAGAACATCATCTTCGGGGCGATCGGCTTCTGGCTGCTGTCCCGGGTCGATCGCCGGTGAGCCGCCTCTTCACCACCACGGACCGCTATCTCCTACGGGAGCTCGCCTTGCCGTTCGCCTCGGCGATCGCGGCGTTCGTGATGATGAACATCGTCAACCTGCTGTACATCTTCGCGTCGCTGATCGTGCAGAGCCACGTGGCCGTGAGCGTCGTGCTCAAGCTGCTCTTCTACAACCTGCCGGCGATCATGGTCATCACCTTCCCGGTGGCTTACATGTTCAGCGTCCTCTACGTCACGGGACGCATGGCCCGCGATTCAGAGATCACCGCGCTGCGGGCCTGCGGCGTCAGCTTCCGCCGGCTTGCGACCCCCCTCATCCTGGGGTCGGTGCTGGTCAGCTGGGCTGGCTTCTGGACGAACGATCGCGTCGTGCCATGGGCCAACCACCAGGTCGTGCAGCTCATCCAGACGATGATGCTTCGCGAAAGCAAGCCGGTCTACAAGGACAACGTGTTCTTCCGGGGCAAGGGAAACGAGTACTTCTACGTGCGCGAGATCGACGAGCGCACCAACGAGCTCTTCGACGTCATCGTCTTCAACCGCTCCGGGCAGATCCCGGTCGTCCTGACCGCCCCGACCGGTACCTGGCTGGGCCAGGACTGGGTCCTCAACAACGGGGTCGAGCACCGGTACGATACCGGCGAGAACTTCGTCCAGGCCGAGGTGCCGTTCCAGACCGAGACGGTGCGGGTCGACCAGGAGGCCAAGACCTACTACACGCAGGGCAACCTTTCGCCCCAGGAGCAGACGTCCGCCGAGCTGTACCGGCACATCCAGGACCTCAAGAAGGCCGGGATGAACACCAGCTCCGATGAGGTCGACTACCACCTCAAGTTCTCGCTGCCCCTCGCGGCCACGGTGGTGGCGCTCCTCGCCGCGCCGCTCGGACTCAAGTTCGGGCGGTTCGGCATCTTCATCGCCGTGGCGATCACCATCGCGTTGGTGGCGATCTACTATGTGATAATGTCCATCGCCCGGTCGATGGGGAATGCTGGTCTGCTCGAGCCCTTCTATGCTGCCTGGATCGAGAACTTCATCTACGCCGCAGTGGGTGTCATCCTGCTGTGGCGCGTAGACCGTTGAGGCCCGCGGGCTTCGAAGGGGGCGGCCTCGGGAGTCCGGACGGGCCGGGTGGCGCAGGGAAGCCCCCGCGCAAGGGGCCCGTCCCTCTCAAAACGGGCCTCGGGCTGCTGCTGGCCCTGTGTGCCTTGACCTGGCAGGCCGGGGCGCGGGCCCAGCTCGGGAGCGGGCCTCCCTTCGGCACGAGCCCCGGCCCGTTCGCCTCGCCCGCCCCAGGCATGCAGCCCTTCGCGAGCCCGGGTGCCCCGCCTTTCGGCAACCCCTTCGCCAGCCCGAGTGAATCGCCCCTGTTTTCCCCGGCGGGTTCGACGCCGCAGCCGGGGCTCTCCCCCGGATTCGCCCCGGTGCCGGGCAGTTCCCCGGGCGCCAACCTCCCCGGGGCCCCCCAGCCTTTTACACAGCCAGCCACCTACTCCAACCAGGTCCACGTCAAGGCCGACGTCGTGACCTACGATCGCAAGACCAAGGTGGCCACGGCCAGGGGCAACGTCGACGTCACCTACCAGAACTCGCACATCTCCACCGAGTTCCTGGAGCTCGACCAGGCCTCCGGCTCGGTGCGCACCAGCCAGCCCTTCATCCTCACCCAGACCTCGCCCCAGGGCAACCAGACCGTCAAGGGCATTTCTCTGGTCTATGGCCTCAAGACGCACGACGCCACGGTCAGTGACGTCTTCATGTCCGTCCCGGCACCGGTCGGCGGGCAGACGATGTTCGTCTCCGGCGACGAGCTCTCGAGCCAGGGCAACAAGGTCTATCACTTCAAGGATGGCACGTTCACCACCTGTGACGAGGTCCTCGAGCAAAAACCACCGCATTACGACGTCAAGAGCCAGTACCTCACGGTGGCGCCCAACAGCTACGCGATGGGGTGGAATTCCTGGATCTACGTCAACAACACCCGCCTGCTGTGGATCCCGTTCTTCTGGCTCCCGCTGCGCAAGCACAAGACCAGCCTGGTCTTCGGGCAGAACGACATCGAAGGCTACTACGTCAAGACCACGATGGGCTACCAGCTCGATCCCGACAACACCGGAACCCTCTACCTGAACGGGATGCAGAAGAAGGGCCTCGGCCTCGGATTCGCCCACACCTGGTCACTGCTGCCCTACCAGATGACCAACATCGACGCCTATGGCCTGGCCATGCCCGATCCGGATCCCTCGTGGCTTTACATCCACGGGCTCGATGCCAGCAACCGGCACCCCTTCAGCGACTACCTGTGGCATTTCCGGCACCAGCAGCGCTTGCTCGATACCATGACCCTGGACCTGTCGGCCGAGGACTACAACATCTACAGCCTCCAGGTCGCCCAGGGCATCATCGGGTCCAATCTCAAGGTCAGCGGCCTGGGGCCGGGCCAATCGGTGGACGACTACCTCAAGGGGGTCGACATCCGGGACGATCACGCCAAGAACAGCATCCTCGTGACGGACCAGCGTGGCGGCGTGAGCTACGACGTGTCCCGGAGCTGGAACGAAGATCGGACCGCTCAAGGCACCACGGCTCCGGTTCCCGGCTCGGTGAGAACGACCAACCCGACCAGCACGCAGTACGGCGGGGACGTCAAGTGGACCCATGACCAGACCAACCTCGATTTCTCGTCCAAGTACCAGGCCCAGACTCCGTACGTCTACCCGACCGCGACGCCCGCTCCCGGACAGACTCCCGCGCCGGCCCCGACGCCTTACACGCCCACCACCACGACCTTCGACAACACGCTCCACGTCGATCGGAAGCTTCCGGGCGACATCTCGGCGAGCTGGGACAACCATTACGTCCACAACATCACCCCCGGCCTGGCCGGCTCGCCGACGCAGGAGACCGGGGAACTCGAGGAGAAGCTCGACTTCAGCAAGGACCTCGGCTGGGCCAACGCCGACCTCAACGTCGACAAGCTCTTCGTCTTCCAGCCCTTCTTCTACACCTTCAATCCCAACGCCGTCGCCAGCTCGAGCCTCCTGGTCAACCGGGGATTCCTCGAGAAGCTCCCGGAGCTGACCCTGACGACCAAGCCCATCCTCCCGGATATCGAGCCCTTCACGATCTCGGCCGTCGCTGGCCGCTACTTCGAATTCGCCTCGTACAAGACGGCCGCCGAGGTGGCGGCCGCTCCCGCTCTCAAGCCCTACCAGAACGCCATCAGCCGCCTCGACACCACCCTGGCCCTTGCGAGCAAGCCCCACGATCTGGGCCTGAACTCGACCCTCGACTTCGGCGGTTCGCAGTTCGACCAGCGCTATTACAGCACCGGGGATTCAGCGTACTCGACCACCCTCAAGTCGAGCCTGGTGACCCAGTACACCGACTGGCTCAAGCAGACGCTGACCTACAGCAACCTGATTCCAGGCGGGGATCCCGCGAGCAGCCCCAACGCGGACACCCACGTGAGCACCACCCCGTTCAAGTGGGATGCCCTCTCGCTCCAGAAGGCCACGACCCTCACCGGCAACGAGCACTTCAGCTTCGGCTCCAACCTCACCTGGGACAACAACTCTGGCTACGACTACGTCAACCAGCGCTACAGCGACTACACGACGTCGCTCAACCTCACGCCCGATCCCCGGATGACCTGGACCCTTTCCACCGGCTATCACTTCCCCGAGGTGCCGTACTTCGCCCTCAACCGCGCGACGCGCCCGGACGGCACCCGGACGATCGGCCACTGGCAGGCGCTCTCCTCCGGGCTAACCCTCAGATCCACCGACAACGCCTTTGGCGGGCAATGGGGACTCGCGCAGATCAACAGCGGCGCCCAGCTCCAGACCAACATCAACTGGAATCCAGACACCGGCAAGATCTCGGCCCTCACGGCCAACGTCTATGCGGTCTTCGGCAACCGTTGGCAGAACCACTGGCAGATCTACGCCGGGACCAGCTACGATCTCATCCAACCGGGAGAGCCCGGCTACGACGCCAGTCACCCCGATCGCCGCGTCTTCCACATCCTCAACGCCGGCATCGCCCGGGACCTGCACGACTTCATCTTGTCCTTCGACTACTCGCGCCAGTCGGACACCGTGCAGACCTACACCCTCCGGCTCACCATGCCGGCGTTCGGACAGGACATCCTCAACCTCTCCAACAACGGTTCCACGCCCAACATCACGGGCGGCATCGGCAACATGATCGGCACGGGCACGAGTCCGGCTTCGGGGTTATAAGTATGGCATCGCTCCTTCGACCTGTTCGCTCGTTATCGCTGCCCCTCTCGATCGCGCTGGTGGCCTGCGCCAACCGCGCCACGATCGTCCCCACGCTCAACGAGCTGATCGTGCAGCTGACGGTCAACGGTGCGATCTCCACGAACCCGCAGGTCCGCTACCTCTTCGTGATGAACGCCTCGGCCTCGGGTGTCGCGGCAAGCCAGGGCCCCAAGCTCTTCGGCCCCTGGGTCTACGTGGCGCCCCAGATCGGCTGGGATTTTCCCTTCTACCTCGGCACCAACATTCCGCAGGCCTCTCTGGCCGTCAGCCAGCTTCAGACCCAGACCGCGCCGGTCGTCCTCGAGCCCAGCACCTGGACCGACGCCTTCGTCCTGTCCAGCGTCGCCGGTACCGACCAGGTCGCGCACTACGTCCGCACGAACGACGCATCGGGCAGCATGACGACCATCGTTGCCGCCCAGCCGCCCACGCTCACCCAGGGCGTGGACTGGCTCCTCTCCAGCTCGAGCGGCGGCAGCGGCAAGACCGATACCTGGCAGCTCAACCTGCCGCTGCAGACGTACAACCTGACGGGCATGTCGACGGTCAACGCCAACTTCGTGACCCAGGAGATCCCGCCGGCCAATGCCAACGTCTCGCAGTACGGCTACACGGGCCCCAGCGGCTGGATCATCGATCAGTGGAACCAGGCGCCCAACGTCTACGTCACGCTCTCGCTGGACCCCAGCCGCGGCATCGTGAGCCAGACCTCCCCGCACGGGGCCACTCCCGTATATGGCAGCCAAAACATTCCCTTCGGCGTGACCCCTGACGACGTCACGCTCAAGTCGTACAGTACGCAGGTGAAACAGTTCTGATGCGAGTCACCCGAACGATCTCCCTCCTGGTCCTGGCCATGGCCGCGCTCCTGGTCCTGCCACTGGCTACGCGCGCCGAGGTGTACCGCAGCAGCGATCAGCCGGCCGGTCGCTGGGGCCTGACCCCCGACGAGATCCGCGTCACGCTATCTCCCGGGACCGGTTTCCGGTTCCTCGAGGTCGTCGACCGCATGATGGGGACTCGCATCGTCAAGGCTCTCGGGCATTCGCGGTACATCGTCCGCAAGGGCGATCTCGGCGAAACCGACGACTACGCCGCGTTCTTCGCGGCGGCGCCTTACGTCATGGACGTCCGGCCGCGCCCGCACCGCCGACCCGAGGAGCACGTTCCCGGCGGCGAGCTGTGGGTGGGCCTCGACTCGGGTGCCGCGCCGGGCGGTGGCGGTCCATCCGGAACGAAAGATC
>JAJYIO010000441.1 GCA_021790035.1 bacterium
GGGATGCGCGCCTGCCAGTCATCCCGGCTGGAGCTGGCGTTCGGGCGATCGGACACGGTCGTATGCACCTCTTCTCGCGATAAGCTGCCATGTTACCGCGCGGTGCCCGACAAGTGCCCAACAAAAAAAGGAGACGAATACTCGCCTCCCGTTGCTCGTGCAGCGGTTTGGCCTCGCTGAACATGGCGGCTGCTTGGTCGGCAATCGATCGCCTTCCAGCCGGCGGTTCCGGGGGCGCACCGCGCCTCAGCATCCCGGTCCCGTGGGGTCGATCCGGGGATCTGGCGGCGCTACCGATTGCCGCCCCCCACATGATGGTGGTGCCTCTACCCACGATCCCTGGTCTCGCGTCGCCGCGAGGCTGACGGATCCTGCTTGAGCGGAAGTAGAGCTTAGCTCAACGCTCCACCCGATTCAAGGGTTCAAAGCAAGAATTAGCAAAGGCTTCAAACTGGCTTGACAAGTTCCGAAAAAAGCCCCGCCCGAGGGCCCGGTCACTCCGCAGCCAGGATCGGTCGGACCTCCAGGTGAGCCAGGACGGGCCTGACCGTGAGCATCGCCCGGTGCTCGGCGCCATAGTCGCGATAGTGGCGAAGCACGGCCCGGATGTAGCCCCGGTTGCGGTAGACCCCGCGGCTGACGATGCCCCACTGGCCGGCATTGTAGTAGCTCAAGGCCGTCGGGAGATCGCCGTACTGGTTGAGGAGATCCTTGAGGAAGTATGTGCCTAGCGTCAAATTGTCTGTCGGATTGAAGAGGTTGAAGTGGTGCCAGCCCAACCTGCGAGCCACGAGCCACGCGGTCGACGGCATCAGCTGCATGAGGCCCTCGGCCCCGACCGGAGACAGGCAACGCGGATTGAACTGCGACTCGGTTCGCACGACGCCCGCCACGAGGTCAGCAGGAAGATTGAACCGACGCGCCACGCGCCGGATCTGCTGGGAGTACGGGTAGATCGCCGGCAACGCCAGGCTCTGGCCATACGCCCCGCCCAGCCTGGATTGAGGGAGAGCCGCGACCTGCCGATGCGCCGCCACGACGTGGTGAACCTGCGTCGAGATCGCCATCTCGTCCTGGCGATCTTGCAGCGCTCGCTGCGTCGCCATCGCCATGAAGAGGACGAGCGCAACCGACAGCAGAACCGCCTGTGCCCTGTGTCCGAGCGTCGCCTCGCGGCGCATACCGATGGGCCTGCCCGCCCAGTAAACCAGCGTATTGACCATGACTCCTGCCAGAGGTGATGGGACGTGGCCGGATGAAAAAACGCTGGTTTGACGGTGGCTGGATGCGAGGGGGTGAGATCCGGAATTCCCGTAATCGGTTGAAGGACCAGGCTACCAGGACTTGTAAGTTATGTAAAGATGGTGTGGAAGTAAATCTTTGGTGAAACCAAGGAACGACGGGACTTTGCGCCTTGAAGATCCGCTCCGCGGGCGTGCTTCAGCCTGGCGCCGCCAGCTGTCCCCGGTAGGCATCCCTCCAAGAGGAATCTTCGCGACCCGCACGAGCCAACCAGCAAGACAGCCTGCCATCGCCCCCAGAAGGTCCGAGGGAACCAGCTGGTTCCTCGAGTCATCGGGACCCGATGGGCCCGGGCCGGGAACGCTCTACAGCGAGGTGTGCGACACGAGGGTCGCAGCCGAGACGATCATCCCGGCTCCGAACAGCGCGATGGCCGCCGCGAGAGTCCACCGCGGCGGCATGCGCCGACGGAGGAACCAGACCTGGAGCACCACCTGCAGGACCAGCAAGCCGCCCAGGCCAGCCACCGAGACCCAGCGTTGACCCGCCATCAGGATCCCTGCGGCCAGGTAGGCGGTATCGACCAGGATCGCTCCGATCGCAAACCCCACCTCCGGGCCCAGCAAGGCGGAGAGCGAGCGAACTCCGACCCGACGATCGCCTTCGACCTTGCGAAGTGCCAGCAGGATCAGCAGGCCCACGGCGCCCAGTCCGAAGGACACGCCGTTAAGGGCTGAAGCCAGCGTCAGGGGGCCAAAGAGGAGGTTTCCCATGAACCACGGCAGCAATACGGCGATGAACCCGAAGAACACCCCAGAAAGCCAGGTATTGCGCCGTAGCGAAAGCGGCGGGGCGTTCTCCGCGAAGATGAGTCCGAGGGTCAGGGCAACCAGGAGGAAGATGCCGTCGGCATCCGACGTCCCGAGCCCGAGCCGCGAATCCAGGTGCGTGCCCAGGCCCTCCTCGAGGCCGTGAGCGTAAAGGAGGATGGCCAGGCTCATCAATCCCATCTGAGCAATGGCCGCATTGGTCGAGATCTGTCCGGAAGGTAGCGGGCGATCGGGGCTGTTGATGGCATCGATGTCGCGGTCGAACAGTGCGTTGACCAGCGCGCTCATCCCCCCCATCAAGGGTCCCGCCAGAAGCAGCCCGCAAACCAGCCGCAGCACGTGATCTCCGTCCAGGGACAGAGCTCCCGACGCGAGCGCGCCGCTGGCCAGGGCGGTCATCGGCAGAACCCAGCTCGAGGGCCGCCCGAGCGCGAGCGACAATCTCCAGAGCGACAGCGTCCGCCGAGCCAGGGGGGGACGCAGCTCTTCAGTCGTCCGGGCCACGACCGGGAACGAGCGCAGTTGCATCTGTGGAACGTATCCTTCCGACGGAAGGTCACGCCGGGCGGTCCGTCCGGCCAGAAAGTCGGCCAACAGCCCGCCTGGGCGTCCTCACCCAGGGAACCCCTTTTCTACTGGCTCGATACTAGCGCTTGTTTAAGATGAAGTAAAGCTAAAAGCTCCATGCTTAACCAAAGCTTTACCAATGACTCCCGTCGTCGGCGCCCGAAAAAGAGGCCCCGCCGGGGGGACGGCGGGGCTCGGGCGGGTAATCAACCTCCGGGTTGGCAAGGAGGTTGGGTCGGGAAATCTTCGAATGAACTTGAGCATACGCTGGCTCACGACAGCCCGCAGTGAGGCCCGTCACCGGGTTGCTCGCTCACCAGAAACTCTTCTCTCCGGCTGCGCCGGCGGTGACTTGCAGGGGGCCTTGCCCCCCACAAACTACCCCCCGCTGCGGGCAAG
>JAJYIO010000442.1 GCA_021790035.1 bacterium
AGGCTTCCTGAGACCGACCAACCACGCCGGTGGCCTCGAGGGGGGAGTCACCAATGGCCAGGCGCTCCTGGTCCGAGCCGCGATGAAGCCCATCTCGACCCTGCGGCGCCCGCTCGATTCCGTCACTTTCCCGGACGGCCATCCGGAGCCTGCCCACTTCGAGCGAGCCGATGTCTGCGCGGTTCCCGCAGCCGGGGTCGTGGCCGAGGCGATGGTCGCGTGGGTCCTGGCCGACGCCCTGCTCGAGAAGATCGGCGGGGACAGCGCCAGCGAGTTCGATGCCCACCTGGCGGCGACGCGCTCGCTTTGGCCCGCCGCGCTCGCGGGCACCTAGCACAGGAGGACGCCCATGGCCCGATTGCTGATCCTTCACGGCCCGAACCTCAACCTGCTGGGCCGGCGCGAACCGGCCGTCTACGGCTCGACCACGCTGGCCGAGATCGACGAGCAGCTGCGGCGACTGGGCCACGAGCTGGGCCACGACGTGCATTGCATGCAGACCAATCACGAAGGCCAGCTCATCGACTGGATCCAGAACGCCAGGCTCGACGGCTTTGCCGGCATCGTTCTCAACGCGGGGGGCCTCACCCACACCTCGGTTTCCCTCCGAGACGCCCTTGCGGCCGCAGAACTCCCGACCGTCGAGGTGCACCTGTCGAACATCCACGCCCGCGAGGACTTCCGCCAGAAGACAGTGACGGGGGCCGTGGCCCGCGGTGTCATCACCGGGTTCGGACCCCTGTCCTACCAGCTGGGGTTGAGGGCCCTGTCCGGTCTGGTCTGACCAACAGGGCCCCCGGCGCCGTCGCCTATGCGCGGACGTGCTGGCGCTGCGCGAAGGCCAGGCGATCGCCCTGGCGGGCGACCTCCACCTCGGATCCGGTTGTGATCTCGCCCGCCAGGATCTTCGAGCTGAGCGGATTGAGGATCTCTGCGGTGATCGCCCGCTTGAGGGGGCGGGCGCCAAACACCGGATCGAAGCCGGCCCGGGCCAGGAACTCCTTGGCGTCCTCTGAGAGCGAGAGGGTGATGCCCTTTTGCTCCAGTCGCCTGGCGACCCGCGCCAGCTGGATGTCCACGATCGCCTTGATCTGCGCAAGCTGCAGGCTGTTGAAGACCACGATGTCGTCGACGCGGTTCAGGAACTCGGGCCGGAAGTGACGGCGCAGCTCCTCGAGAACCCGAGCTCTGGCCGTCGCGACCCGCTCGGCGGCTGGCCAGGCCTCGGAATCCTGCTCGGCCATGGCTCCGAGCTCCTGCAGGATCGGACTGCCGATGTTGCTCGTCATGACGATGACCGTGTTGCGAAAGTCGACGGTACGTCCCTGTGAATCGGTCAGGCGGCCATCATCGAGGATCTGGAGCAGGATGTTGAAGACGTCCAGGTGGGCCTTCTCGATCTCGTCGAACAGGACGACCGAGTAGGGACGACGGCGGACGGCCTCGGTCAGCTGGCCGCCCTCCTCGAAGCCCACGTAGCCGGGCGGTGCCCCGATGAGCCGGGCGACGGCGTGCTTCTCCATGTACTCGGACATGTCGATCCGCACCAGGTTGTTCTCGTCGTCGAAGAGGAACTCGGCGACGGTTCGCGCCAGCTCGGTCTTGCCCACGCCGGTCGGGCCCAGGAAGATGAAGGAGCCGATCGGGCGATTGGGATCGGCGATGCCTGCCCGCGCCCGCCGAACCGCGTCCGATACCGCGCGAATCGCTTCGTCCTGGCCGACCACGCGCTCTTTGAGCCGGTCCTCCATGCGCAAGAGCTTCTGGATCTCGGACTCGAGCATCCGGGTCACCGGAATGCCGGTCCACTTGGAAACGACCTCGGCGATGTCCTCGTCGTCCACGACCTCCTTGAGCAGCCGGTGCTCCTTCTGGACCGCCGCCAGGTCCTGCGTCGCCTCCTGGAGCTCGGACTGCAGGCTCGGCAGGCGTCCGTAGCGCAGCTCGGCAGCCTTGGCCAGGTCGCCCTGGCGCTCGGCCTGCTGCTCGGCCGTCCGCGTGTCCTCGAGCTGGGCGCGGATCTGCGCGATGCGCTGCACGATGCCCTTCTCGCGCTGCCACTGGGCAAACAGGGCGTTGCGTCGCTCGGTCGCATCCGCGATCTCGCGATCCACGGCGGCCAGGCGGTCCCGCGTGTAGCCAGCCGGGCCGCGGCCGTCTCCGCCTTCCCCCTCGCTCTCCTTGAGCAAGCCGGCACGCTCGATCTCGAGCTGGCGGAGCCGCCGCTCGACCTCGTCGAGTTCCGAAGGCATCGAGTCGATCTCGATCCGGAGCCGGCTGGCGGCCTCGTCGACGAGGTCGATCGCCTTGTCCGGCAAGAAGCGATCGGCGATGTAGCGGGAGGACAGGACCGCGGCGGACACCAGGGCGCTGTCTGCGATCTCGACCCGGTGGTGCACCTCGTAGCGTTCCTTGAGGCCCCTCAGGATCGAGATCGTATCCTCCACCGAAGGTTCGCCGACGTAGATCGGCTGGAACCGGCGCTCCAAAGCGGCGTCCTTCTCGACGTGCTTGCGATACTCGTCGAGGGTGGTCGCGCCCACGCAGCGAAGCTCGCCCCGGGCCAGGGCCGGCTTGAGCAGGTTGCCAGCGTCCACCGCACCCTCGGCGGCGCCGGCCCCGACCAGGGTGTGGAGCTCGTCGATGAAGAGGATGATCCGGCCTTCGGAATCCGAGATCTCCTTGAGAACGGCCTTGAGCCGATCCTCGAACTCCCCCCGGTACTTGGTGCCGGCCACCAGCGCCCCGAGATCGAGGGCCACCACGCGCTTGCCTTTGAGCCCCTCCGGGACATCGCTGTTGACGATCCGGATGGCCAGGCCCTCGACGATGGCCGTCTTGCCGACGCCCGGCTCCCCGATGAGGACCGGGTTGTTCTTGGTGCGGCGCGAGAGCACCTGGATGACCCTGCGGATCTCCTCGTCGCGTCCGATCACCGGATCCAGCTTGCCGCGCAGCGCCATCTCGGTGAGGTCGCGCCCGTACTTCTCCAGCGCCTGGTACTTGGCCTCGGGATTCTGGTCGGTGACCCGGTGG
>JAJYIO010000443.1 GCA_021790035.1 bacterium
CACCGGTTCGCAATCGAGAGACCTCCAGATCGCCTCCAGGGACGCTCGCTCGTAGTCGAAACAGGTCACGATCAGCGTGCCGCCCGGACGGACGGAGTCGAGGGCGTGGGCCAGAAGATCCCGTGGCCGGTAAAGCGAGAGCGGAAGGCCCATGTCCAGGTGCTCTGTGCGATTGAGGAATGGAAAGAGCATCAAGACCAGGTCGTGGGTGCCCTCGTGGGCGAAGAAATCCCGGGCCACGAACCGGGCTTGCGGTACCGTCGCGGCATAGAGCTGGGCCCAGTCGAAGCGCGAGTGTCCATCTCGGTAGACGACGAACGGATCGACCTCGAGTCCCGTCAGCTCCACACTTCGCCGGGAGCCTCCGTAGAACCGGAGCAGGGCGTCCAGGGCCCGGACGTAGAACCAGTTTCTGGACCCGACGTCCAGCACGTCGATGGGATCCGGAAGGCCGATCCGGGCGGCGTCGAGGGCGGTCTCCACCAGATCCAGCACCCCCAGCGCCTCCTGTACCGTCTCGATCTCAGGGGCCAGGTTCGCGGCTTGAAAGTGGTAAGCAGCTTCCAGAGCTGCCAGCCGATCGGCCAGCCGGGCGGGAGAGGGGGCGAAGGCGAACAGATCGGCGATCGGCGCCGGACGGTCGACCAGACCCGGCAAGCGCCAGCGCAGCACGCGCCGGATGGCGAAGGCGACCTGGTTGATCGCTCCCAGCGCCCTCTGGCGCAGGACTGCGGGTTCTTCGAGAATGGGGCTGGCTAGCTCCTGAAGAAGCCTCGCGGGCGGGCCGGCGGGCTGGCGCCCTTGAACACCTCGTCGACGGTGGCACGCAGCGCGTCGAGGCGCCGCAGGTCGACGAAGATCACCTTGTCGCTCCCGATGTAGCGAACGGTGTAGACGAGCGATTCCTGCGGGACCACGTAGGGCCTTGGCGAGCGCTTGAGAAACTCCCGCACGGCGGCGTCGGCGCACGCCGCGGGCGGGACGATCAGCACGCCGAAGTGACTCCACAGTCCCTCGTCGGGCTCGAGGTCGCGCAGTGCGGCTCGGATCAAGCGTTCCCGTTCGTTCACGAGGCACATTCTAGCACTCTCTTGTCCACGCAGAGCGACGTGGAATCGCCCGGTTCCCCTTGGCGCTCTGTGGAGTTAATCTGCGCGCGGGAGAATCAGGACGATGATCGAATCGAGCGAGGCACGGGGCTTGCTTGAGGCGGAGCGGAAGCGGTTGAGGCGCCTGCTCGGCTGGGCCGAAGACTCCATCCGGGGCCACGAGCGCCAATCCGTGATGGAGTCCTCTCCACGATCTGGAGACGATGAATATGCCGACAACGCGACCGAGACGTACAGCATGGAGCTAGACGCCACGCTGCGTCAGAGGTTCGCAGAGAGCCTGGCCAGCGTGGACGCCGCACTCCAGCGCCTGGCAGCCGGGGAATACGGCCGGTGCGCCCGGTGCGGCGAGGTCATTCCGGTAGGAAGGCTGCGCGCGGTGCCGCAGATCCCCTTCTGTGCGCGGTGTGGCCAGGAGCAGGAGGTCGAAGGCTAGGGCGAGCGCGATGTGATGGCGCAAGGCGTGCTAGGATGGCTCGTTGCGCCCTTCTCACAGAACGATACCTACATGCGACTTGGCATCATCGGCTGGCCACTGGTCGGCAAGACCACCGTCTTCAACGCGCTCACTCGCTCGGCGGCCAGGACCGGATTCGGCGCCGGTGCCGGCGCGCCCAACGTCGCGATCGTCCGGGTTCCGGACGACCGCGTAGAGCAGCTTTCGGCCTTGTTCTCGCCCAAGAAGATCTCGTTCGCGACGGTGGAGTACATCGACCTTCCCGGGTTCGAGCGCGGCAAGGGCAAGGACTCCGACCAGTTCCTGACCAACGCCCGCAAGGTCGATGCGCTGGTGCACGTCGTGCGGGCCTTCCTCGACGACAACGTCCCCCATGCCGAGGGCTCGGTCGATCCATCGCGCGATGTCCGCCTGATGGAGGAAGAACTGATCCTCGCCGATCAGATCACCGTCGAGAAGCGCCTCGAGAACATCGCCGCTCAGGCCAAGCGCGGCAAGAAGCCC
Source organism: bacterium (assembly GCA_021790035.1). Classification (GTDB taxonomy): domain Bacteria; phylum Cyanobacteriota; class Sericytochromatia; order S15B-MN24; family VGJW01; genus JAJXWQ01. Next base: position 2,071 of record JAJYIO010000443.1, read on the forward strand.
GAGAGCCCCGACGAGCAGCCGGCCCTCGAGAAGGCCCTGGCTCACCTCGAAGCCGTGCGTCCCTTGCGGACCCTCGAGCTTTCTGTCAGCGAGGAGATCGCGCTTCGCGGTTTTGCGTTCCTGTCTCGCAAGCCGCTCCTGGTCGTGCTCAACATCGGCGAGGACCAGATGGTCGCTCCGCCGGCCCTCGACTCGGATGCCCCGGTCCTGGCCGTCTGCGGCAAGCTCGAGGAGGAACTGGCCCAGTTGCCGGATGACGAAGCCGCCGAGCTCATGGGGAGCTACGGCATTGCCCGGTCCGGCCTCGTGCGAGTGATCCAGGCCTCCTACGATCTGCTCGGCCTCATGAGCTTCTACACGGCCGGCGACGATGAGGTGAAGGCCTGGACCATCCGCAAGCAGTCGCCTGCGGTCGAGGCCGCGCGTACCATCCACTCCGACATCGCACGCGGCTTCATCCGGGCCGAGGTGGTCTCCTACGACGACCTCATGGAACTCAAAACCTTTGTCCGGGCGCGGGAGGTCGGCAAGCTCCGCCTGGAGGGCAAGGAGTACGTCGTCCAGGACGGCGAGGTTTGCCACTTCCGCTTCAACGTCTGATCCGGGTCGCATTCCGGCTTGCCTGGCGAAGCGGAAGGACCGCCGGGATCGGGCCCTGACGTGAACGCGGCTCCTTTTCCTCGCCTTAACCATCGAGGAAAGCGGTCGACGTCATGGAAGGAACGTGAGCGATGAGCGGCCCGCCGAACCGGCCCCCCGCCAGGAAGCTTACTGAACCTGACCCTCCCTACCCTATCTCTCTCCCCGGAACCTGCAAAGGTTCCGGGGAGCCCTCCATTGAGTTGCCCACCGGCTCGACACTCTCGAATGAAACGCCACCTGCTGAGTGGGCTACGCAGCGGGGGGTAGTTTGCGGGGGGCAAGGCCCCCTGCAAGTCCCTGCCCCGAAGGGGAGTTTC
>JAJYIO010000444.1 GCA_021790035.1 bacterium
CGGGGCCTGCACCAGGGAGAACAGCAGCTCCCAGCGGTCATCCTCCCAGAAGACCCGATGCAGCGGAACGCGCTTCTCGAGGGCGATGTAACCGCTCACCAGGACGATGTTGACGACCAGGTAGACCACGGCGCCGGCCATCAGCCAGGGCCAGTGGGTATGACCCTCATCCGCGTAGAAGCTCCCGCCGCGCAGGAACAGAGCGGCCGAAAGGTAGGCGATCGAGTACTGGCCGAAGTTGAACCACGCCGCCTGCCAGGGCCGGCGCTGGACGGCCGACGACACCACCGTGGTCATGGCGAGGATGAAGACGAGACTGCGCGGTCCAAGAAGGATCAGCGCCGCGAAGAGCACCGCGAAGCTGGCCGTCAGACGCCCGCCCTGCGGCAGCGGAACCGTCACCAGCTCGGTCGCCACGCCCAGAGCCGCCATGGCCCACAGGACCGGGTTCGCCAGGGGCCCCCACAGCCCGCCGGGGCTGACCGGGCCCCCGAACGCCATCAGCGCCGCGAACGTCCCGAGCGCGGCGACCGAGTGGAAGTAGAGCTTGCCGAGTGGCAAGCGCCTGGTTCGAGCTTGGGTCACGTAGCGGCGCGGGAGAAATCGCTCCCGCCCAAGAATTGTAACACGCTGGAGTTCTCCCGGAACCGGGGACAGAATCGCCGTTTGCGGCCGAAAAAAGTCGATCGCGCGGCTTCATATTTGACCTGAGAGCCCAACCGCCTTACGATCGATAGCTCCATGCCTCACGAAATACGTAACGTCGCCATCATCGCCCACGTCGACCACGGCAAGACCACGCTGGTCGACGCCCTCTTGCGCCAATCTGGCGTCTTCAGGGCCAATCAGCAGGTCGAGTCCTGCGTGATGGACTCCCTGGATCTCGAGCGCGAGCGCGGCATCACGATCCTGTCCAAGAACACGGCCGTCGAGTACCAAGGCGTCAAGATCAACATCGTCGACACGCCAGGTCACGCAGACTTCTCGGGCGAGGTCGAGCGCGTGCTCGGCATGGTCGATGGTGCGCTCCTCATCGTCGACGCCTTCGAAGGCCCGATGCCGCAGACACGCTACGTGCTGCAAAAGGCCCTCGAGCAGGGCCTCAAGCCCCTCGTCGTGGTCAACAAGATCGATCGCCCCGGCTGCCGGCCGGTCGAGGTCGTGGACCTCGTGCTCGACCTCTTCATCGATCTGGGTGCAGATGATACCCAGATCGAGTTTCCCGTCGTGTTCGCCAGCGGGATTTCTGGCACGGCCACCATGGACATCAAGGATCCGGGCACCGACATGCGGCCCCTCTTCGAAGCCATCCTGCGCCACGTTCCGGCCCCGCAGGGCGATCGTGAGGAGCCCTTGCAGTTCCTCGTCACGACGCTCGACTACAGCGATTACCTTGGCCGCATCGTCATCGGACGGGTGCACCATGGCCGCATCGAGCAGGGCCAGAACTACACCTTGCTCGAAGAGAACGGATCGAGCCGGGCCAAGGTCGCCAAGCTTTTCACCTTCTCGGGGCTCAAGCGCCTCGAGGCCCAGGTGGCCGAGGCCGGCGACATCGTGGCGATCGCGGGCTTCGGTTCGGCCAACATCGGCGACACCATCGCGGGAGGCGAGGAGCCCAGGCCGTTGCCTCGCATCACGGTCGACGAGCCCACACTCCAGATGACGTTCTCGGTCAACGACAGCCCCTTCTGCGGCCGCGAGGGCAAGTACGTCACCAGCCGGCACCTGCGGGAGCGCCTCTCGCGAGAGCTCCAGAGCAACGTCGCGCTGCGCGTCGAAGAGACGGATTCGACGGACTCGTTCCTGGTATCCGGGCGCGGCGAACTCCACCTCGGCATCCTGGTCGAGACGATGCGTCGCGAGGGTTACGAGTTCCAGATTTCCAAACCCCACGTCATCACCAAGACGGTCAACGGGCACCTCTGCGAGCCCTACGAGGATCTGACCCTCGACCTGCCCGACAGCTGCACCGGCATGGTGATCGAGGCCCTCGGCAGGCGCCGCGGCGAGATGAAGCACATGCAGTCCGACGGCTCGCGCACGCAGCTCGAATTTCACATTCCGGCCAGAGGGCTGCTGGGATTCCGCAGCGACTTCATCCGGATGACGCGTGGGATGGGCATCATGAGTCACTCGTTCGCTGGCTTCCGGCACTGGGCCGGCGACATCGGCAGCCAGCGCAACGGCGTGCTCGTGGCCTGGGAAGAAGGCGAGGCCACCGGCTACGCGCTCTCCAATCTCGAGGATCGCGGCATCTTCTTCATCCGCCCGGGAATCAAGGTCTACGGCGGCATGATCGTGGGCGAGCACACGCGCCAGACCGATCTCGAGATCAATGTCTGCAAGGCCAAGAAGCTGACCAACATGCGTGCGGCCTCCGGCGACGAGCTCGTGCGCCTGCAGACCCCGCAGGAGATGACCCTCGAGCGTGCGATGGAGTACATCAACGAGGACGAGCTCATCGAGGTCACGCCCGACTCCGTGCGCCTGCGCAAGCAGAAGCTCAAGGTCCGGTAGCCGGGTCGGCGCGATCGCTTCTTGAGCGAGCGGCTCGTGCGGGCGACTGGCCCCGACGCAGCGCGTGTCGCTCCTGCCCCAAAGCGGGTAAGATAGCTCATCAGAAACTCCCCTTCGGGGCAGCGACTTGCAGGGGGCCTGGCCCCCCGCAAACTAACCCCCGCTGCGGGCAAGCTGCTGCGTAGCCTCGCTCAGCAGGTGGCGTTTCCTTCCTCGCTGTCGGCGAAGCCGGTGGGGGACTCACAGGCTTCGTTCCCGGGAGAATTTGACTGACATGAAGTGGGCGGCTGCGTTGCTGGGATCGCTGGTGCTGACGCTGGCGGGTTGCTCGTCGTCATCTGGCGTACAGACAGGCGGTGGGCTGACGAATAGCCTCATGGCGCAGTACTTCCTGCCGACCGCGGTCGGCGAGCAGCTCACCTACGACGTGACCTACGACGGCACCGACCCTGCCGACTATGCGTCACCCGCCAGTCCCATGGCCACGACCT
>JAJYIO010000445.1 GCA_021790035.1 bacterium
CCGTGCCCGAGCGCCGGGCGCTCCGGCCGTCTTCTGGCTCGACAAGAACCGTTCGCATGACGCCGCCGTGATGGCGAAGGCCCGGCGTTATCTCGAGGACCACGACACCAGCGGTCTGTCCTTCCACTTCATGGCCCCGGTCGAGGCGATGAAGTTCTCGCTTGGCCGCATCCGCGACGGCAAGGATACGATCTCCGTCACCGGCAACGTCCTGCGGGACTATCTCACGGATCTCTTCCCCATCCTGGAGCTCGGAACCAGCGCCAAGATGCTGTCGATCGTGCCTCTCCTGGCTGGCGGCGGGCTATTCGAAACCGGTGCCGGGGGCTCGGCTCCCAAGCACGTCCAGCAGTTCATGACCGAGGGCTATCTGCGCTGGGATTCTCTGGGTGAATTCTCGGCGCTGGGCGCGTCGCTCGAGCACCTCGCGGTGACCTTCAAGAACTCCCAGGCACAGGTTCTGGCCGATACCCTGGATCAGGCCATCGCCCGCTTCCTGGACAACAACAAGTCGCCTGCCCGCAAGGTGGGCCAGATCGACAACCGCGGGAGCCACTACTACCTCGCGATGTACTGGGCGCAGGCCCTGGCGGAGCAGGGGGCTGACCTTGAGCTCCAACGGAGGTTCGTCGATCCGGCCAGGCAGATGGCTGCCAGCGAGGGCCAGATCAACGACGAGCTGCTCGCCGCGCAGGGCAAGCCGGTTGAGATGGCGGGCTACTATCACCCGGACCGGGCCAAGGTATCCGCTGCGATGCGGCCGAGTCCGACGCTGAACGGGATCGTCGCGGCCATCGGGGCCAAGACACCCGCAGTTCAGCTCACCTGATAGCCTGCCTGGATTTTTCTCCGTTCAGACGGGTCCCTTTGCGTGCTTGCTACGCTACGCAATCGGGACCCGTTCGACCCTCGCGCCCGATGATTCAGTCCGCGGCGATTCGGGGCGTTACCTGACGGGACCGGGCCTCTGGGACCTGGGGATCGCCATCGCCCCCCGGACGATCGCCTCGACCGAATCTGCCCGGTAGCTGGTCGCGACACCGGGTAAAGTGTCGTCGTGTGGCGCAAAGAACCGCAGCAAGACGCAGAGGGTTTGGCCGTCAGGCTGTGAGAATGCCAGCGGTTGCCCGCGATCGTCCTCGAACAGGGATCGGAAGCCCGCAAGCTTCGCCCCGGCCTGCGACCACCGCGCCGTCCGCGGCTCGACGAAGACCACGAAGGCGTCCTTCCCCCGGGCAAACCACAGGACGAACCCCGGCTTGAAACGCCGGAGGGTGCCGGTCTCGGTGTCGGGATAAGGCACGTACACGTCGTCGAGGGTCTCGTCGATCCGGGCCCAGGCGAATCGCTCGAGCCGCGGACCGCCGGCCAGGAACCGGCGCAAGCTATCCAGAAACTGGACCTCGTCCGGGGTCTTGATCACATGTCGAACGCCGGGGATCGAGCGGTCCGCGTACAGCAGGGGCTGGTAATAGTGGCCCTCGAAAGACTCGATGTTCAAGCGAGTGCCCTCGATGTCGACGCATGCGCCCATCCTCCGGGTCTCCCCCTGGCGGGGCCGCCCGGACCTCGCTGGCTGTCTGCTGGCACCGCGTTCGGCCGATTCCCGGGCAACTTGAAGAGACGCTGACACGCGATCGACGGCCTCGTGCACCAGAGGGTATGCGCTCTCGGGAATGCGGATGTGGCAATGGTGGCGGATGCGGTCCTCGATGGGCCCGAACTCGTCCAGCATCATGACGGTCGTGCGGGACGATGCGAGGACGCGAGCCACGAGCTTCTCGATCGAAGCATCGGTCGGCGGCTCGTCGTGAGGACCGGACCCCGGTTCGCCCGCGATGCGCCGCAGAAACGCCACCTCGGCGGGCGATGCGTCGAAGAGCGCCTGCAACACCCGATCGTCGGGTACGACCTCGAGGAAGCCGAGCAAGCGGCGGCGATCCCCGGCGGGCAGGGGAAATCTTGCCCCGGCCTCCGCCAGCTCAAGGCTGGTCCGCGCGAAATCGCACTCCCGGTATACGGGAAGGCGGAGATCGAGAACCGAGACCTCGCCTGCTACCGGAAGCGCCAGCTCCACCTCGCCTGCCCTTTGCCCGGCGGCCTCGAGGGTCGAAAGCACGGCCTCGAGCGCCCGGGGATTGCTCCCCAGCACGTACAGCGACTCGAGGGGGGTAGCCGTCTCCTGCAGGCTTGCGTAGAGCTCCATCGAGATCGTGCCGGCTCGGGCCAGGGACTGCAGGCGCCGCCGATGACCCGAAAGAGGCTGGATTCGCACCCCGCGGCCCACGGCTTGCAGGATGAACTTCCTGGCATCCGTACCGGTGCCGATGTTGATGAACAAGGCGACGTTGGGTCGATCGGAATCCCAGCCCTCGTAGAAGGCCCGCGAGCCCAGCAGGATGTTCACATCCGAGTCCTCGAGCTCGCCGAAGAAGCTGTCGTCTTGCACTCGCACGGAAATCTCGAATCCGGCCTGTGCGAGCTCGTCCTGGACCCAGGCTCGCGCCCTGCCGATCCGCACCAGCGCATAGGGCCGGCTGGCTGACTTGAGCTTGAGGGCGAACTCGCCGCTTGCATTCGACACCAGGATCTCGGTGTCGCCCGGCGAAGAACCGTTGAAGACCCCCTCGAGCAGGTCTCCTGAAGCCAGACGCTCGAGGAAGTTCCGATCGAGACCGGCGATCTCCGTCTTGTCAAAGAGGATCCCCTGGCCGCCACCAAGGTCCTCGATCAGCTCGGTCCTGGCCGTCTCCAGGATTTCCGCCGGCAGATCGCCTCGCCCCATCCTCACGAGCACCCGGAAGAAGCGCTTGAGATCCGCATCCCGGGCGTTGACGCTGTTGACCAGACACAAGAGGAGCGGCCGATGATAGAACCCGCAGGGCAACTGGTCAGCCTTCTTGCGGACGTACGTGAGGAGGAGCAGCGCCTTGGCCACGACGATCTGCTTGACCCGATCATCCCAGTCCTGGCCCGAAAATCCCGCGACGTTACGCTTCAATACGCA
>JAJYIO010000446.1 GCA_021790035.1 bacterium
GCGATCGCACGTTTTGGCGGCCTCGCGCACCAGGCTCCCATCATGGCGACCTGCTTCGTGATCGTGGCGCTGGCTTCGGTGGGATTGCCAGGACTCAACGGCTTCGTCGGAGAGTTCATGATCCTGCTGGGCGCCTGGGGGCAGTCTCCGGTGCGGGCGATCCTCGGCGCGACCGGCGTCATCCTCGGCGCGGCGTACATGCTGTGGCTGGTCCAGCGCCTGATGTTCGGCCCGATTCCCGGCGGTCCGCCGATCGCCGATCTGAGCTTGCGTGAGGCCCTGGCGGTGGTGCCCCTGGTCGTGCTCACGGTCGTGATGGGACTGTACCCGATGCCGATCCTCGACCGGATCGAGCCGGCGACGAACGCGCTGATGGCGCGGGTCGACAGCGGTGCGGTCGCCCTGGCGCAAGCCGGAGCGGCGACTCCCGACCGTGCCGGCGCGATCGTGGCCGGTACCGACCTTTCGCACGCCGCCAGCTCTGCCGTTCAGCCGGGTGGTACCTCGCCTCGGGCCCTCGGCGCGGCATCCGTGCCCGCCATTGCCAGGGGCAGGGACACCCAGATCGTCGCCGTCAATGTGCAGACGGCAAGGGTCCGTTGATGAATTACCTCGCCCTCTTGCCCTTCTTCATCGTCGCTCTGGGCGGCCTTCTCGTGCTGCTCATGGTGCGCAATCCGGCAAGGGCCGGGGTCGCCGAACGGCAGCTGGTCGCGGCACCTGCCGAGGGCGGCGCAAACCACCTTGTCATCGCAGGGACCACCCTCGCGATCCTGGCCGCGGCGATCGGGACGGCCGTCTGGCAGTGGATGAACGCCGGCTCGGTCACCCCAGGACCATCCGGAGCCACGATCGCCTTGCGGCAGGAATTCTTCCACCACATGCTGGCCGCCGACTGGTTCTCCTCGTTCTTCACGGTCCTGGTTCTGGTCGCGGGCCTGGTCACGGTCATCACCCTCCAGCCCTACGCCAGCCAAGAACGCATGAACCACGGCGAGCTCTACGCGCTGCTCCTGTTCGCCGTCAGTGGAATGGTAGTGCTGGTATCGGGCGTCGATCTCATCGTCTTGTTCCTCGGCCTCGAGATCATGAGCCTGGCCGTATATGCCCTGGTCGGGATGCGCCGATTCGACCTCCTGGCCAACGAGGGCGCCCTCAAGTACGTGCTGCTCGGCGCGTTCAGCTCGGCGATCTTCCTCTTCGGCGTGGCCTTCTGCTACGGGGCGACCGGGACGACCCGACTGGCCGGCATCGCCACCAGTGCCCTGGGCGGAGCGGAGCACATGTACCTGCTCGTCGGGTTGATGCTGCTGCTGGCTGGGCTGGCCTTCAAGGTCGCCTCGTTCCCCTTCCACATGTGGGCTCCGGACGTCTACCAGGGAGCAGCCGCTCCGATCACCGGCTTCATGGCGACCGCCGTCAAGGCAGCCAGCTTCGCGCTCTTCCTTCGAATTCTGTTCGGCGGATTCGTGAGCCTCGGCCTGACCTGGACCGGCGTGCTGTGGTGGTTCGCGGTGGCGACGATGTTCTTGGGCAACTTCGCGGCGCTCCGTCAGACCAACATCAAGCGGATGCTGGCCTACTCGAGCATCGCCCACACCGGCTACCTGCTCGTCGGCATGGCGGCAGCATTCGGCCCTCACCACGGGGGCATCGCGGCGATCCTGTATTACCTGGCCGCCTACGCGCTCACCAATCTGGGGGCATTTGCCTGCGTGGCGTACCTGGCGGGTCCGGGCGAGGCGAGGGTCACCCTCGACAGCTGGGCCGGCATCGGCCGCCGCCACCCGGCGATCGCAGTCGCCATGGGCGTGTTCATGCTGAGCTTGATCGGCTTTCCGCCGACGGCCGGGTTCTTTGGCAAGTACCTTCTCTTCTCGGCGGCCATGCGGGCCGGCCAGACGCCTCTCGCGTTCATCGGCATCTTCAACAGCATCTTGTCGATCTGGTACTACCTGCGGGTGGTCGTGGTGATGACGATGCGCACGCCCGACGGCGCGCCGGTCGCAACTCAGTCCCGGTGGGGCGCCGGGCTGGCCGCAGGGTACGCGGCCCTGGCGGTCGTCTGGGCCGGAATCGGGCCGCTCACGCTCCTGGCGATCTTCCCTGGCGCCCAGTCGCTTCTCAACTGGGCACATACCGCCATCACCACACTTTTTTGAGTTCACAGACGCCTCACCGGGGGCTCCCGGGAGGTGGCTTGCGTGTGGCCGTATTGGTGGCGCAGAGCAGTTCGAGCCGCCCTTGACCGTATGCCTTCGGCCCAGGACCCCGCATCGAGCCCGGGCGTTCGTCAAAGTTCTGTCGCCGTCCCTCTTTCGCTGGAGGTCTCTTCGTCAGCTCGGTATGATGAATACGTGCTTCCGCTCCTCTTTGTCGGCGCCCTTGCGCTGACGCCCTCGGACGTCCAGGCGCTCGACGCGGGGCAGGTCCTGTCCAGGATCGAACCCGGGCCTGAAGCGGTTCACCACGTTTTCGCCGAAGGTGTCGTCAACGCCCCACCTGCCAGAGTCTGGAGCGTGGTCACGGATTTCGCCGATTACTATCAGATTTACTCGGGCATCAAGCGTTCCGAGGTCCGGGCCAGGAGCGGCAACACGCTCATGGGGTACTTCCTCTTGTCCTTCCCCTGGCCGCTGCCCGAGCGCTGGACACTCAACGACACCGTCCTCGATCCCGATCGCATGCGGTTCAAATGGCAGCGCGTGGGCGGTACCGTCCGCCAGTATGACGGCAGCCTGGCACTCCTCCCGTGGCACCAGAACGAGACCTTGATGGTCTTCCGGGCCGCGATGGATCCCGGGCTGGCGTTCGTCCCCGGCTGGCTCGTCGACTACGTGTCGCTGAACACCTTGCCGGCGATCGTCCAGGGTGTTCGCGACTACGTCGCCCGGCCGGCGACAGGCAAGGCCTCCTGACCGCGCCGGTTCGAACCGGCAAGAAGTCGGATCCTCGGTTAGCGGGTCACCCTCGCCCGAGTTGCCTTGACGGCAAGGTTAGGGACCGC
>JAJYIO010000447.1 GCA_021790035.1 bacterium
GGCGCTCGTCGCGGCCGGCTGCAGCTCCAGCACTTTCAGCGCCCCGGGCGGCGCGAAGGTCAAGGGCGGCACCGCGGTGTTCGCGGAGCCACCGCTCGCCCCGCCGAACTACATTTTCCCGCTGGAGAGCGGAGCATACTTTACATTTGCAAATGGCCAATTCAGCCCGCTCCTGTATCTTCCCCTGTACTCCTTTGGGGTGGGTGGCAAGCCGGTCTTCGCCTTGCCCGGCAACCCCGTGTCGGCCGCGCTCAACTTCGACCTGTACGTGCGCCCCGCGATCAAGCGCATGATGGGCCACCCGGGGGGCGATCGCCCGCGCTTTCGGATCCAGCTCGCCGAGCCGCTCTCGAAGCAGCCAGGCCGGGCCTTCTACATGCGTGCGCGCTTCGAAGACTCGGTGGCCCGCCCCACGGGGCCGCAGGGCTCGGCACGCTGGCAGTCGCTGGCTGACGCCGACGGGGTCTTGCTGATTCCGGAGGATGCCGGCGATCTGCCCGCCGGGACCGAGGTCGAGGCCATCCGGCTGTGACGCTGACAGAAGATCCCCGGGGCCCCGGCGGCCAGGCCGAGGCGTCGGAGCCAGCGACCCTCTCGCACTTCGATTCGGCGGGCCAGGCTCGCATGGTCGATGTCTCGAGCAAGGCCTCGACGCTGCGAGAGGCGGTTGCGTCGGGCAGCGTGTACATGCAGCCGCAGACACTCGAGAGGATCCGCCAGGGGAGGCACGCCAAGGGCGACGTCCTGGCCGTGGCGCAGATCGCCGGGATCACGGGGGCCAAGCGGACCTCGGACTGGATTCCGCTTTGTCATCCCCTGGGCCTCGACGCGGTCGAGGTCGGCTTCGAGCTGGACGCGGTTGCAAGCTGCGTGCGGATCACCAGCCGCGTCCGCACGATGGGACGCACCGGGGTGGAGATGGAAGCGCTCTGCGCGGTATCCGCGGCAGCCCTCGCGATATACGACATGTGCAAGGCGATGGACCGAGGGATGCGAATCTCGGACATCTGCCTCCAGGAAAAACGCGGCGGGCGGAGCGGGACGTGGATCCGCGAGTAGAACGGATCTATCGGGTCGGCCTCCTCACGTTGTCGGATGCGGGAGCTGCCGGCCAGAGGGAAGATCGCTCCGGGGATGCCCTGAGCTCACGGCTCGAGGCCGAGCCGGGGCCTTCGTATGCCATCGCGGTTCGGGCGATCCTTCCCGATGATGTCGACGGGATCGCCGCTCGGCTCGCTTCCTGGTCTGACGAACTCGACCTCGATCTGGTCCTGACGACCGGGGGGACCGGTCTCGGCCCCCGTGACGTGACGCCCGAGGCGACGCGCCGGATCGTGAACTTCGAGATTCCCGGCATGGCCGAGGCGATGCGGGCCGCCGGGATCCTGCGAACTCCGATGGCGATGCTTTCCCGTGCCGTCGTGGGGGTACGGCGCAAGACGCTGATCGTCAATCTCCCGGGTAGCCCCAAGGGGGCGCAAGAGAGCCTGGAGGCCATCTTGCCCGCTCTGCCCCATGCACTGGCGGTTTTGCGCGGCGGCGGCGCCGAGCATCCCCAGCACGGTCAGGTGCGCTAGGCGCTCAGCCGGACCCCGTTTGCCTGCTCGGGCCCGAGCGACTCCAAATCCATGTTTGATGATCCCTTTAACTCCTTTTGATTTCAATGCCAAGATGCCGGGGTATGCTGTAATTTGGCGGGCAAAAGTCGCTCTACGAGCGAAATTCGGGAGTCAAGGGTCGAGGCAGTTGAATCGCCGTCGAGTACCGGAAGTCAGGGTCCTGGCGAGGACCCTTCCGAGTTCGGGCAGCCGGTTGACCTTCGCGGTTGCCGGGGCTGCCGCGCTGGCATGGAACTATGACCCTTGGCTGAGCTTGGCGCTCACGATGCTGGCGATCGGGGCGTCGGTGAGGGGGTAGCTGGGAGTCGTGCTTGAGGCGGGGGCTTGGGCCCCCGCCTTGCGTTTGATGGGTCTGGCTCCCTTCCCGATTGAGCCGGCCCGTCTCGACCTCTCGCACACCCCGGTCAGCCCGACATTCCGAGGGGCTGACCGGCCGAAGCCTCATCGCATCGCCCAGCGGGTCCAGCTGCTGCCAAACCTTAACCAGTGCCTAAGAATGTTCGCCGATTAACAGGCCTATAACAGAGCCGAGGGGGGCCCGAGAGAGGGCCCAGGAGATTCAGAGAGGGTTGCCGGCGCAGTGGTGCGCGGCAGGCGTGATTCGAGGGAGGGTGCCCGCGATGGCTATGGTTTCGAGCAGCAAGCATCTGCGTTTCCAGACCAGGAACAGCATGGGGACGATGGCCAGGACCGCCAGTGCGGCGCCAGCGCCGACCCACGGCACGCCCAAGGGCGAGCACCTGGCCATGCGCCATCCGGCCAAGCAACCCAACCGCACCGAGGCCATCATCGACCTTCTGGCCGCCACCATCTCGGCTCGCAAGGAGGCGGCGTCCGCCCGCCAGGAAGCCGGGCAGGCCGAGAGCCGGATGCAGGCGCAGCAGAAGCGCCAGGATGCGCTGACAAAGGCCGCCGACGCGTTCAACGGGACGGTCCGGTCCGTGCGGAGCCAGCTGACTCAGGCCGAGAGCGACTCCTGCTCCCTGGCCGACCGGGAGAAGGTCGCCGGCTCGATCGACAAGGAACTGGCCACGGCGAGTACCGAGCTCAACAGCCTCGATCCAGCTGCGCAGATGCCCGCCCAGAGCGTGATCGACGGGTTGTCCAGCCGCGCCCAGGCCGTGCAGGCCCGTGCCAAGAGCGAACAGGCTCAGGTTGACGCGGTGACCAAGGGATTGACGGAAGACACCAGCAAGCTCAAGGCCGCAATGGATGGAGGCGACACCGACAAGATCGCCAACGAGCTCAAGAGCCTCTACCATAAGTATCAGAACCCGGCGGCTCTGGTGAAGGGACTGCCGGCCGATGCGCAGAAGTCTCTGACCAGCAAGATCCAGGCAGCGCAAAAACCCCTTGACTGGTACATCGTGCAGTACTCGAATCACTAC
>JAJYIO010000448.1 GCA_021790035.1 bacterium
CGGTGCAACGAAGCAGGCGGGCCGAGATGCGACGGTCGAGTAGCGGGTCATGAATAGTCCAGGCTAGCCCCGGGGCGACAGGAGCACGACGCGGTCCTTGTCTGCGACGGCCAGATCGCCACGAGCATCTGCCGCGATTCCCACCGGATCGTGCAGATCCCGGGCGATGACGGTCCGATGGCCATCCACGAAGGCATCGACTTGCCTCTTGCGAGTCACGAAGAGGGTGCCTTGCCCGTCGACCGCCAGGCCCTTGCCGGACTCGAACGCGACCGTGTGGATGACGCGACCTTGAATGACGCGAACCCGATCGTGACCTTCATCCACCACGAAAACGTCTCCCGTCTTGCTCGTGGCCAGGGCCCCGGGATCCCAGAGGCCCGCGTTGGCCGCCGGTCCGCCATCTCCGAGCGGTTCGGGGAAGCCCCGGCCCGCTAGCGTGAAGATGCGCCCATCGAGGCCGACCTGGCGCACGCGGTTGTGTCCGCTGTCCGAAACGAAGAGATCTCCCTGCGCGCCCCAGGCGACCCCCTTGGGTTGTGCGATCTGCGCGGCGATGGCGAGGTCGCCGTCTCCGATGGGATAGAACGTCGTCCCGGTGCCGGCCAGCGGCGTGACCTGCGCGCTCGGCGACGCCACGGTTCCGGCGTTCCACACCATGTTGCTCACGGGATCGGCGACGGCGATGCGGCCGGAAGGAGAAATCGCCAGCTCCGCGACCTGCAAGACGCCGGGCCGTGAGCGAGGGGCCCTCGGGAGATCCCACGAAGCCGTGGCGCCATTCGCCAGGATCCGCCACGACTGCCCGGCTCCGGTCACGAACCACGAGCCATCCGGCGCAGCTGCGATCTCGGTGGCCGGGCCGGCGGCCAGCACGCGGACGGAATAGGGGGGGAGCTTGCGCACGATGCTCTGGCAGCCAGAGGCCAGTCCAGCCAGCAGCAACGCCGCGGACGCGACGGCCAGGCGCATGCGGGGCCGCCAGGTCAAGCGTTCCCGTCGCGGACTCGAGCCCGCACTCCTCGCCGACAGGTCATGCGGGCAGAGCCACAGCCTCGGGGCAGGCCTCAGCAGGGATCGCACATCGAGCACCGGAAATCTCCGCCTGGTAGGTGCCGCCCGCCGGGCCCGAGAGCCCCGGGGCAGAAACGTGGGTCGCCCCCGAGCATAGCACCCTCCCGGTTCCTCGGCGGATCGTTCCCGTTCACCATGAGACCCCGAAGAACACGAGCAAGTTCCAGCAAGGGCCTCCGGCACAACCGCCCGAGGGCGGCACCAGGAGGCGAAAGGCCCCGGCCCCCTGCATATGGCGTAGAATGGCAGGAAGGCGTTTCCCGCGCGCCCATTCAAGGAGCTCCCATGGAACTCATCACGCTAGGCGTCGATCTCGGCCGCAGCGAGATCCGGATCTACGACGGCGAGGCTCTGCACACGTTTCCTACCCTCGTCGGAGGGCCGGTCGAGATCGTGTCCAGGGGCTCGGCCAAGATCCTCGAGGAGACCCTCGCGGCCAACCTCTCGGTCAAGGTCGGCAAGCACCTCTACACGGTCGGGCGCCAGGCGCTCGAGCAGCCGTTCCTCTTCCCGGTCAACGACATCGACCTCTTCGCCGAGGACCTCAACCTCGTCCTTCTTCTGGCCGCGCTCGGCCTCTACGTGCGCAAGCGCCAGCTCGCCGGCACGGTTCGCTTCAAGCTCGGGCTCGCAACTCCGGTCTTCCTCACCAAGCGGCCGGAATACGCGGCGCAGGGCGCCGCGCGCTGGACGCGAATCCACCGGTTCGAGTTCTGCGGCCAGCCCATGGAGGTCGAGATCGCGCAGATCGAGGTCCTGCCTCGCTCGCTCGGGGCAATCTATGCGGCCACGCTGGAGGGGCAGCTCGACCCGAGTCCTGACGAGCTCACGGCGGTACTGGACCCCGGCCACCTTGCCACCGACTGGGTCGTCGTGAAGCTTCCCAAGGAACTTCCCCGCTATTCCGGCCACACCACGGCCGCCGCCGGCATCCGCCTGATCGAGGCCATCGCCGACAGCCTGTTCGCCGAGGGGGTGGTCCGGGTCGACCCTCTTGCCGCCATGGAGGCCGTGACGACCGGGCGCTACGTTGACAATGGCCGGGAGATCTCGATCCCGACCGACCTCACGCAGGAGCTCTGCGAGCTGATGGCGCAGCACGTCGCTCTGACCGTCCGGCAGGTCTGGCGCGATGTCTCCATCGACAACATGATCCTGGTCGGCGGCTTCGGCCAGGTCCTCTTTCCGCTCCTGAGCCAGTATCCGTACTTCGGCTCACTCGTGCTGGCCAGCGACAGCCGCTACTTCAACGTCAAGGGCGCCTACGAGTACGTCACGCGGGTGCCCGACCGGTCCGTGGTCGAGTCCGTGGAGGCTTAGTTGATCAAGGACCTCCAGGCGACGATCGCGGGGCTCTTCAAGCGGGACGGCGATCCACTCGGCGCGATCACGCCCGAGCAACTCAAGGCCGTCCTCAAGTCGATCGAGGGCAAGTACAACGCCCTGCGCGAAGACAACCGGAGGCTAAAGGCCGTCGTCGAAGAGCAACGCGAGGCGCTGGCTCGATCCGGCGAGGCGCCGGAGCCCGCCGGGGAGGTCCCGGGTCTGGAGCAGATCGAGGTCCTCAGCCGCCAGATCGAGGAGTTGAGCCTCCAGCGCGATGCCGCTCGCAGCGATCGCGACACCCTCGCAGCTCGGCTGGAGCAGGCCGCCACCGAGCGCGACGTGGCCCTGGCCCGCCTGGACGAAGACGGCCCTGACCGCGAGGCGCTCCTGGCACGGATAGACGCCCTCGAGTCGTCGGCGAGCCGCGTGACCCTGCTCGAATCCGAGCTGGCCGAGGCCAACGAAGCCCGGGCCACGGCCATGCGCCTGTCCGACGCCGATGCCGAGAAGCTGGCATTGCGCGCTCAGCTCGCCGAGCTCCAGGAACAGCTCGCCGGGGCCACAGGCCAGCAGGATCCGGTCGCGGCTGCCGATTCGGAGCCGC
>JAJYIO010000449.1 GCA_021790035.1 bacterium
CATGCGCGACCTCACCCGCCGCATCCGGCAGGTCAACCAGCAGGTCGAGGACCTGGCCTTCAAGGACGTTCACGAGCGCGTCGCCTCGACGCTCTGCAACCTCTCCAAGATCGAGGGCCGCCAGCTGGCCAACAACCGGGTCCTCATCAATCTCAAGATGACGCACCAGGATCTCGCCAACATGGTCGGCTCGAGCCGCGAGACCGTCACCCGGGCTCTCAACCGCTTGCAGGATCAGGAGATCATCTCGATCTCCCACCAGCAGATCACGATCAACCGCCCCGAGGTGCTGGCGGCCTGGAGCTAGGCAGAAGTTTCCGTCCTCCCTCACTACGCTCGGGCAATGACTCGAGGGAACCCGCCGGTTCCCTCGAACTCTCTCCGGCTGAGGGCAAGCCGCTTCGCAGCTCGGCTCTCACGGTAGCGTAGGTTCTGCCTGGACGGATGCCGGCCGCGAGAAGCCTGGCGTGCTCGACCGGTGCGGGAGCATGCTAAATAGCCGCCGCGGGCGTGCCAAGCTGGCGCCGAAGGCTCTCGATGGCTTCCCTTTCCCCGATGACGGTGAGGAGGTCCCCCGAGGCCAGCTCCGTCCGGCCGTCCGGCACGATGATCTCGCGAGAGCGCCGGATCAGCGCCACGAGGCAGCGGCTGGGCAGGTTCAGCGTCTGGAGGGTCTGACCGCGAGCGATCGGCCCGAGCGGGATTTCGGCCACCTCGGCCTGCGGCGAGGCCGACAGCAGGCCCAGCACGCTCGGTCGCGTGACCTGCGTCGCGAGCGCCAGTCCCGCTCCCTCGGCTTCGTTGAGAACCTCGATTCCCAGGCTGGCGAAGGCTTCGGCCTTGGCCCGATCGTTGAGCCGGGCGATCAGGCGCAGTCCTGGCTTGGCGGCACGGGCCTGCTGGCAGATCATCAAGTTGGCCTTGTCGCTGGCCGTGGCCACCACCATGCATCGAGTCCCGGTCGCCAGGGCTCGGTCGAGGGCATCTGGCTGCGTCAGGTCTGCGCGCTCGACCGGAAACTCTTCCTCCCTGGCTGCCAGGGGCGGATGGCGATCCACCAGGACCACGCCTTCTCCCTGACGCTGCAGGTGCCTGGCCACCCAGAGCGCGACGTCGTCGTTTCCGACGACCACGATCGGAATCGGAATCAAGCCCAGCCTCCTTGCGAACCAGCCGGCGCTGATGCCGACGACGAGGACCGTGATCACCACGGTGAGGAAAACGAGAGCAGAAAGGCGTCCCGCGCCCGGGATGGCCCAGGCGCGTAGCTCCACGGCCAGGAACGAGGCCATCGAGGCCGCCACGATACCGCGTGGCCCCATGGCCGAGACAAAGACCTTTTCGCGCCAGGAAAGGGACGACCGCGACGTTGCCACGAAGACAGCCAGTGGCCGGATCAACAGCATCAACACCGCGACGACCCCCACGCCTCCCCAACCGAGCCGGGCGAGAGACGTGAGTCGCTGGCTGGCTGCCAGGAGGATGAAGACCACGGCGAGGGCCAGGGTCGAGAGGTCGCTCTTGAACACCTTGACCGAACCCGCATGGGGGTAGCGGGCGCTCCCCAGCACCAGACCACCGATGGCGACCGCCACGAGGCCTGATTCGTGGGCCAGCACCTCGGCGACCGTCCAGGCGATCAGCGCCAGACTCAACACGGCCAGCCGCACTATCTCTCCGGGGGCCATGCGCGCCCGCGACAGGCCCCAGAGGGCAGCCATGCCCAGCAGGCCGCCGACCCCTCCGCCGATCAGGATGTGGGCGACCAAACTCCAGAGCCCGATCACGGGCAGCTGCTGCGGAGCCGTGATGTAGCTCAGCACCGCCGCGCCCAGCAGGACTCCGAGCGCATCGACGAACACGCTCTCGGCCTCGAGGATCGCATGGAGTCGAGGGGCAAGCGCCAGGCGCTTGACGATCGGCTTGACCACCGTGGGCCCGGTAACCGACATGATCGCTCCGTAGAGCGCCGCCGTATGCCAGGTCAAGCCCGCGACGAAGTGCGCCGCGAGGCCGGCTCCCAGCGCGGAGATGAAAGGAGAAACCGAGATCAAGCCGATCAAGGCGGACGAGGCATGCCGGATCTGCCGAAGATCGATGCTCATGGCGCCTTCGAAGACGATGATCGCCACCGATATCGAGACGATGGCGCGCAGTCCGCTGCCGAGCAGCTCGGGGCGGACCAGGCCCAGGCCCCCGGGGCCCAGGGCGAGCCCCAGCGCGAGCAGGAAGAGAATGGCCGGCAGCCGGAGTCGATGAGCCAGGGCGAGCCCCAGCACGCCGGCACACAGGACGACCGCGATCGTCCCGACCAGCACGAGGGATGGTTCCCGGGCGAGGGTGTGGGCAATCGACCCCATTTGAGGAGCAGGGTACACCTGGCCGCTCGAGAATTGCCAGCAAGAAGCCCGCCTGGCAGGTTGCCAGGCGGGCGATGATCGGCCCGAGGTTCGCAAAGGCGAAACCGGCCGACGCCTTGTCCGCTCCGTCGAGCGGCGGGCAGTCGAACGATCAGCGCTTGCTGAACTGGAAACGCTTGCGGGCGCGCTTGCGGCCGTACTTCTTGCGCTCCTTGGCGCGGGGATCGCGGGTGAGCAGATCCTCTTCGCGGAGGACGGCGCGGTACTCGGGATCGAGCTTGAGCAGCGCGCGGGCGACGCCGAGCTTGATCGCGCCCACCTGCCCCGTGATGCCGCCGCCGGCGACGTTGACCAGGATGTCGTACCGGCCCTCGTTCTGCGTGGCCTTGAGCGGAATGATGATGTTGGCGGCCAGCATCGTGCGCCCGCCGAGGTAGTCCTCGATCGCGCGCTCGTTGATCATGACCTTGCCTTCGCCCGGGACCAGCCGGACACGGGCGACCGACGTCTTGCGGCGTCCGGTGCCCCAGTACTGGACGGTCTTGCCGCCCGAAGTTGCCTTTGCCATTACTCTCTACTCTCCTGACTCTAGGCCTTGTGGATCGCCGCCAGCTGCTCGCGCCGGGCCTCACCGAGA
>JAJYIO010000015.1:0-13854 GCA_021790035.1 bacterium
CTTCCTTCCCCTCCTTCCCCGGGGAGAAAGTGTCCACGAAATCGACCCAGTCCCAGCTCGGCTATGATGGGGTATGGGTATCACCCGGATCCCCGGCGGGCGAGGGGCCCGCAGGCGCCTCGGGCACCGACTGACGAGCAGCTGGAATTGCTGCAAGGATCTACCGATGCGGCTCTTCGTGCAGCGGCCCGATGGTCTACGAGCGATCGGGCCGGAAGTCCTGGCCCGTGCCGGGGGGGCGCGATGACCTGGGCGGATGGCGAGGGATACCTGCGCGAGCTGGCCGGCATCTGCAGCATGGCCGCCGTCCTGGTTTACGCCTACAAGCTGATGGTTCCGTGCCGCTACCCCGATCGCCTGGCGGCCATCGCCCTGGCCATGGGGTTTTTGGCCTCCGGCGGCGCACTGTGGGGCGGTCTGGCCTTCGGGGCCATCCCGGCATGGGCGCTGTTCGTGTGGCCCCTGCTCGGGGTCTTCTGGCTGCTCGAGACCGAGTTCGGGACGCGCATCCTCGGGCTGATCGCCGGAGCGCTGGGCTGCCTAGCCGAGGTGTTCTTCCCCTGGGGCGTCACCGTGCAGGGCCTGGGTGCCGTCTGGCGCGAACTCACGCAGGCAGGGGCACTGATGATGGGGGCGTTCCAGGTATTTGCGCTGGCCACCTGGTTGCTGGCCATCCTTTACCGGGCCTTGCCCGCGGTGGCCAATCGCAAGACGGCCCGGTTCTTCACGGTCAACAGCCTGATCGTTGCCGACCTGGCTTACCGGCTCAACGGCTGGGCCCTGCCTTTTGCCCTCGTGGCGGTGGTCGCGGCGATCGCCGGCCTCATCGCCGGAGAGGTCCAGCCGATCGTCCTCGTGCTGCTGATCGTCTCTGGCGTGGCGGGATCCGTCTACGCGATCGTCTCCCGGCACAAGGGCCGTCCCGCCTGGCTCTTGATGGGCGCAGGGGCCCTCTTTGCCTGCTATGGGGCGCTTGGGCTGGTACGTTTCTGATGAAACCCCCGTGCTAGGATGGGGGTCTAAGTCTAGTGGTACAGATTTCGGACAGGGTTTTCTTTGGGTAACGATCGCCCCAAATCCAAGATCCGCGAGACGATCGAGACGTTCGCCGTGGCGATCGGCCTCGCGCTGATCATCCGGGCGACGGTCGCCGAGGCGCGCTACATCCCCTCGGATTCGATGCTGCCCACGCTCCATGTCGGCGATCGCCTCATCATCGAGAAGGTGTCCTACCACTTCGAGAAGCCGCAGCGCGACGACATCGTGGTCTTCAACCCCCCGGCGGCTTCGGGATACAAGGGCGAGGCCTTCATCAAGCGCGTCATCGGCCTGCCCGGGGAGACGGTGGCGATTCACGGCGGCAAGGTCTGGATCGACGGCAAGCCGCTGTACGAGCCCTACGAGCTCCAGCCCCCCGCGTACACGATGCCGCCCGTCAAGCTCGGTCCGAACCAGCTCTTCGTGATGGGCGACAACCGCAACAACAGCGACGACAGCCACATCTGGGGCCCCTTGCCGATCAAGGACATCATCGGCCGGGCCATCTTCCGATTCTGGCCGCCCGATCGACTGTTCGTTCCGCTGACACCGACCGGGCCGGCCACCTAGGTGTTCAATAGAGGCCATCGAAGCGTGTCGGGCTTCCCGCCCCGCGAGCTACCGCCGAGGACATGGATGAATTTCTTCAACCGAAATCGCAACGCCAAGCCCAAATCCAAGACCCGGGAGACGATCGAGACCTTTGCCGTGGCGATCGCGCTCGCTTTGGTATTTCGGGCGACCGTCGCCGAGGCGCGCTACATCCCCTCGGATTCGATGCTGCCCACGCTCGACATCGGCGACCATCTCATCATCGACAAGGTCACCTACCACTTCGAGAAGCCGCGCCGCGACGACATCGTGGTCTTCAATCCCCCGCGGGCTTCGGGGTATGCGGGCAAGGGCGAAGCCTTCATCAAGCGCGTCATCGGCCTGCCGGGGGAGACCGTGGCAGTTCACGACGGCAAGGTCTGGATCAACGGCAAGGCGCTCGTCGAGCCCTACGAGCTGCAGCCCCCCGCCTACACGATGCCCCCCATCACGCTCGGCCCGAACCAGCTGTTCGTCATGGGCGACAATCGCAATGACAGCGATGACAGCCATATCTGGGGGCCGTTGCCGATGAAGAACATCATCGGCCGGGCTATCGTCAGGTACTGGCCCCCGGATCGCGTGCTCGTTCCCCTGACGCCCACAGAGGCCGTCCGGTAGTTTTCCGGGCCAGAGCTAGAGGGTACACGAGCCCCATGCACAAGGGATCCCTTCTCGTAGCCGCGGTGCTGCTGGGCATCGCCGCGGCACCGGTGCGGGCCCAAGAGGGCATCATCCGCATCGGACTGTTCGACGGCGTCCATTCGTTCACCTTCTCGTCGGCCACCGCGGCGGGCGTCTATGCGGCCGACGGCCGAGATGTCGCCGAGGTCGCACCGAGAGAGTCCTGGCGAGCGCTGCGAGGCGAGGGCGATCACGTGACGCTGGTGGACGGCTCGCGGCGCATGTCGGTCCTGGGCCCGGTCCAGATCGTTCCGCGGGTCCCCAAGGGCGGCGTGAGCCTCGTGTTCGTCGGCTCGCACTGGTACCGGGGGACCCTCGTGATCCGGCCCGGTCTGGTGGCGGTCAACGATGTGGACCTCGAGGAATACCTCTACGGCGTGGTGCCCGCCGAGATGGCGCCAAGCTGGCCGATGGAGGCGCTCAAGGCGCAGGCCGTCGCGGCCCGTTCGTATGCCCTGGCCAATCTCGACGACCATGCGTCGCACGGTTACGATCTGACGGCCAGCACGGACAACCAGTGCTACGGGGGCGCCTCGATGGAGCACTACCGGACGAACGAGGCGGTGAACGCGACCCGTGGCGAGGTCCTGACCTACGACGGTCGCGTGATTCCGGCCTACTACTGCTCGGCTGCGGGCGGTTATACCGACGGCGCCGAGACGGTCTGGTTGTCCAAACCGGTGCCCTACCTCAAGCCCGTGCCGGATTTCGATCAGGACGCCCCGAGCTACCAGTGGCAGGCGACCGTACCCGAGAGCCAGCTCGTCGCGGACCTGGCTCGCCACGGGATCTCGGTCGGGGAGCCCACGTCGCTCGATCCGCTGTCGCGTGGCTACTCGGGACGGGTCAAGATTCTCCGCATCGTCGGAACGCGAGGGGACAAGGACGTCTCCGGCGAGAATTTCCGCTACTACACGGGGCTCAAGTCGAGCCTGTTCAACGTGGCGCCGCTCCGCGGCGACAGCGGCCACCTCGAGGGGTTCGCCTTCGCCGGACGCGGCCATGGTCACGGCCTCGGCATGTCGCAGTGGGGCGCTCGGACGCTGGGCCAGAGGGGCTACAGCTACGAACAGATCCTCGAGCACTACTACCCGGAAACCGAGCTCACGACCCAGGAGGCGGCGCTCCCGTAGCTGCCGGCGGTCAACATGCTTTCTGGCGAAATCGAGACGAAGCCACTGGGCGCCTCGCTGTCTGACTACGACTTCGATCTCCCGGAGGATCGGATCGCCCAGCGTCCGGCGGAACGGCGAGACGAGAGCCGTCTGATGGCCTTGATCGGGGATCGGACGCGCCACCTGAGGTTCAGCGACGTCCAGGAGCTCCTCAATCCGGGCGATCTGCTCGTCGTCAACGACACCAAGGTACTGCCGGCCCGGTTGTGGGCCAGGCGCCCGTCAGGCGCCAGGATCGAGGTCTTGCTGCTCGAGGAGCGCGAGCCGGGAACCTGGCTGGCCATGGTCCGGCCCGGGCGCAAGGCTCAGAGGGGCGACATCCTCGCCTTCGAGGGCGCGACGGCCGAAGTCACGGAGATCACCCCCGACGGAGAGCGGCTGCTGCGCTTCGACGGCGATGTCCTCGCGATGATGCATCAGAGCGGAGCCCTGCCGCTGCCGCCCTACATCACGGCGAGCCAGGCCGATCCGGACCGCTACCAGACGGTCTACGCCCGGCGCGAGGGCGCCGTGGCCGCGCCGACGGCCGGGCTGCACTTCACCCCGGCCCTCCTGGCGAAGCTCGCCGAGCTCGGCATCGACGTGGCGCCCTTGACCCTCCACGTCGGCCCCGGGACGTTCAAGCCCGTGAAGGTCGAGGACGTGGCGCAGCACCGGATGCACGGCGAGCGATTCGAGGTTCCGGCGGCCACCGTTGCCGCGATTCGCCGGGCCAAGGACCGGGGCGGCCGCGTCGTCGCGGTCGGTACGACCGTGACCAGGGCGCTCGAGGCGGCGGCTCGAGGCCCGAATGGCCTCGAGGCCACGACCGGCGTGACCGATATCTTCATCCGGCCGGGATTCCCTTTTCTGGTGGTCGACGGACTGATCACCAACTTCCACCTCCCGCGCAGCACCTTGCTCATGCTCGTGTCGGCCCTCTGCGAACATCAAGGAAACGGCGGCCTGCCGCGGATACGGGCCGCCTACGAGACGGCGATCGCCGAAGGCTACCGCTTCTACAGTTTTGGCGACGCCATGATCTTGCTGGATGGATCGAGCACCCCGGCGACCCCTCTGGCCGCAAATCTCACGCCCTCGGACTGAACCAAGCTACGTAGCAAGCTTGCCCGCAGCCGGAGAGCGTTCGAGGGAACCAGCGGGTTCCCTCGAGCCACTGCCCGAGCGCAGTGAGGGAGAATCCCCCCCTTCAATCCAGCGTCTGCGCCAGCACCTCGGCGAGGTGGAAGAGCGCAGGCGGATCGGCCCGACCGGCCAGACCGGCGCGGATCTGCATGAGGCAGGACGGATTGGCCGTCACGATGATCTCGGGGGCGCTAGCCGACAGGTTCTTGACCTTGCGCGCCATCAGGGCCGAGGAGAGGGCCGGCTGCAGGAGCGTGTAGCTCCCCGCCCCGCCGCAGCAGATGTCGGGCTCGGCCGCCTCGGCCAGGAGCAGGCCGGCGCGGCGCAAAAGCTCCCGCGGTTGAGTCGTGACGCGCTGGCCGTGCCGCAGGTGGCAGGGGTCGTGGAAGACGGCCCTGAAACCCTCCAGCGGACGATCTGGCCACCAGTCCGCCTCGATGAGGGCTTCCGACAGGTCGCGGACGCGGCTTGCGAACGCCGGGTCGGGGTAGTCCTTCATCGCGGCGCCACAGCCGGCGGAGTTCGTGACGACGATGTCGCAGCCGTCGAACGCCGCCATGGTCGAGGCGGCGGCGCGATCCGCCCCACCGAGATCGCCATCGTGAGCCTGCAAGGCCCCGCAGCAGGTGGGCGACTGCGGGATCACGACGTCGTAGCCCGCAGCCGCCAGCAGCCGCACGGCCGCGGCATTGACGTCCGGGAAGAGCGCGGGCATCACGCAACCGGTCAGGAAACCCGCCGTGCCCTTGCGCGGGCCGCGTGCCGGGACGCAGGGCCCGAGTCGGCTATCCGCTTGCGGATGGCGATCGCTTGGGTGCCCGCCCGTCCCGTGAGGGTGGTGGGTCGTCGGCCCCGGGGCGGGACTCGCGATCGGGGCCGCTGGCGGCAAGGCGTCGACGGCCCGCCGGAGGGTCGCGGGGAGCCACTGGCGATCGCCCCGCGCCAGCAAGCGCAAGGGCGCGACGAGGAGCCGGAAGCGGCGGCGATCAGGCATCACTTGGCGGAGGATGGGCCGCCAGAACAGCGTACGCAGCCCCATCCGGCGCCCGGGCTCGGCGAGGGTTCCGCGCACGCCCTCGAGCAATCTCCCGTAGTGCACTCCGCTCGGACAGGCGGTCTCGCACGCCCGGCAGCCCAGGCAGCGGTCCAGGTGAACCAGCACGTCGGGCGTCGCTCCTTGCCGGCCCTCGATCAGGGCGCGCATGAGGTAGATCCGCCCCCGCGGCGAGTCCGGCTCCGCCCCCAGCTCGGTGTAGGTCGGGCAGGCCGGGAGACAGAGCCCGCAGTGGATGCAGGTATCGGCCAGCTTGCCGAGGGTCGCGAGGTCCGGGGTCATCGAGCCAGGGCTAGACCGACTTTCGGTTGACTTGAACCCGAGCGCGCCCGCAAGAACCCGAAGCCGAAGCGTACTTCCGTACGTGAGGCGAGGGGGCGCGGACGAAAGCCGGGCAGCCGCCGGTCAGAGAAGATCGAAGCCATCATCGCGGGTCCTGCGCAGGGCACGCCCCGGGAAGAGGCGGCCGGAGCCATCGAGCTCGGCCAGCACCGGATCGAGCTGCGCCATCAGTTTCTGCAAGGCGGCAAAACGCCGGGCCTGGGCGGTGGATAGCTGGCTCGCTCGAGCCCACGCCCCGAGGGCGTCCAGCGGCTCCTTGAGGAACGCGAAGGTGGCCAGCCAGTCCTCCTGGTCCTGCGGATGGATGGCGGCCCAGCCCGCGTGGTAACAGGAGATCGTTCCGTAGGCCGTCTCGACCATCTCGAGCGCCCCGTCAGCCATCTCCTCGCTGTAGGCCACCAGGCCGGTCGATGAATGGCTCAGATCCGAACCCAACCCGGTGCTGCGCAAGTATTCCTCTTTCATCGCGCCGGTGCGTCTGGCAGGCTGATTGTAGCAGTTCCCACCCGCGCCCGTCGCGCCCCGTCGCCTTTCTTGACCCGGGGCCCGTTCGCACCCAATGATGTTCCCGTGATCACAGCAGCGCTCGCGGCCCTTGGCATCGTCCTGGTCGCCGCCTGGGGCCTTCTGGCCCTCCGCGGCCGCGTGCGCCTGGTTGCCGGCTTGCGGCGCTTGCACGGAGAAGTCCGCGCCCTGCGCGACGATCTCGAGGCTCGCATCGACGACCTCGGGGACGCGTGCCGCGTGGCCGGCCTGGCCCCTCCGGAGGGCGGGAGCAAGCCTTCCGAGGCATCCGATCGCCTGGTGGAGCTCAAGGAGGGCCTGCGGCGGGCGGATGACGAGTTCGAGGCCTTCGAGGCCGCCTGGAGCGAGGGCCAGTTCGCCGCGGCGCGCGATCGCCTCGCGGCCGGCCTGCAGAAGGTCGACGGTTCGCAGGGATTGGCCCGGCGGCTGGCGATCGAGGTCGAGAAGCACCTCGAGCGGTTCTCGAGCGATGCCGGGTGGCGCGCCCTCGAGGATCTGGCATCCGGCGAGTGGAAGGCCACCGGCGAGGCACTGGCCGCCGCGGCCTCGGCGCCGGGGCACGGAGCCCTGGCCGATCCCGGCTTCCGGAAGCTGCTCCTGGCGCACGCCGAGAGCCTCGCCGGCTCCCTGGACCACGCTCTCGTGGCACGCCGCCAGATCGTCGACGCGGGGGCGGGCCCGCTCGAGCGGGTCGAGGCGGCCAAGCAATGCGCATTCGCGCTTTCGCGACTCGTGGGCTTCAAGGAGCACATCACGGAGGCCGGCCCGATCCACGCCCGGGTGACCGAACAATGGCCACGGGTTCTGGGGGAGGCGCACGACGCACTCGACGACACCGGCGACCACCTGGCGTCGCAGCTACGCGCCATCGAATCGACCGGGCGCGAAGCGGAGGCCGCGCTGGAGCGTGGTGATCTCGCCGTCGCCGACATCCTGGGCCGCCGGGCCGTCGCCGCGGCTCGGGACATCGCCCGGTGGTTCGCCCTGGGGATCGTCGACGCCCCGACCTGGGGCGGGCGCGGGCTCGGCGGGGCCGCCTTCGCCGTCATCGAGTCGGCCCAGCTCCCGCCGGTCGGGACGCTCGCAGCCTTCGGAGTCAGTCTCTTGCTGGGAGCGGGGCTGGGCGGGGCGATCGGCCACGCCCTGACCGGTTCGAGCGAGGTGATGGAATCGACCGGGAACCTCGCGCTCGAGCGGCCGGCCGCCGCCTCGAGCGAACTCGACGCAGCCCACGGAGCCGCGATGGCGGTCGACGACGATCGGTCGACGGCCTGGGAATCCGGAGAGAGCCTCCAGGATCCCCAGTGGATCACCGTGGCTCTCCGGCGCCTCGGGCCGATCCGCGAGGTAGAGGTGCTGCCGCTGGCGGCACCGGCTTCCCGGTGCCTGTGGGCCGTCGATGTCTCGGCGAATGGATCGATCTGGCAAACCCTGGGACAGGCGACGAGCCTGGGAGCCCCGCGGGACTCGGCCTGGGGCAAGGTGATCGCCCCTGCGGGCACGCTGGCGCGCTTCGTGCGGGTGCGCCCGATCGACTGGGGCAAGAGCGGGGTCGGGATCGAGGAGATCCGGGTCTTCGCCCCTCCCCAGGTCGCACGGTAGCCGCTTCCGGCGCACCGGGAGCGGTTCAGGGGCCGCCCGGGCCGATCGAGTTTCCGGCGGCGACGATCGCCCTCACCATCCCCTCGGCGTCGGGGGCAGCGGCCTCGGCGTGGACCACCAGCCCCAGATCCCGGG
Source organism: bacterium (assembly GCA_021790035.1). GTDB lineage: Bacteria > Cyanobacteriota > Sericytochromatia > S15B-MN24 > VGJW01 > JAJXWQ01. Next base: position 8,272 of record JAJYIO010000015.1, read on the forward strand.
CGGCACGAGAAGTGGCCGGCCCGATGGAAGCCAGGCGAGCCCGTCGGATCGCGGTCGGATCGGGCAGCATCTCGAGGAGGTGGCGCAAGGCCGAGCCGGAGTATGCCGTGATCCAGTCGATTTCCCCCGCCGCGAGCAGATCCCCCACGTCCGAGGCGCCCTCCGGCGGACCGACCCGATAGGCGATCGCCTCATCCACGACGATCCCGCTGGCGCCCAGGGCGGCGGCGAGATCCAGGGTGACGCTCTCGGCACGCGGATAGAAAACGCGATCGGAGGGACCGAGCCGGGGAGCCAGGGCCGCAAGGAGCGCCTCGGCATCCGACCGCTCGGGTCGCAAGGCGACCCGCAGACCCCGGGCCTCGACCGCCCGAGCCGTCTGGGGGCCGACCACGGCGATCTGGACGTCGGCGAGATCCCGGAGGTCACGGACGTGCTCCATGACCTGGCTCACGGCGTGCGCCGAGGTGAAGACCATCCACGTATACGTCGAAATGCGTGCCATCGCCAGGTGGAACGAGGCGACGTCCCGGGGCGGGAAGACGGCCATGGTGGGCCGCACCAGGACCCTGGCTCCCCGGGCCTCGAGCGCGTCGACCAGATCCCCGGACTCCGCCGCCATGCGCGTCACCAGCACGGTGACGCCCGGCAGCTCGAGCCGGCCGCCTATGGCCGCTTGCCCGGCTCGGGTAGCCGCAGCTGGGCGAGGATGGTTTTTCCGCCTCGCTCCATGAGATCGGCCCCGAGGGCCGCGCCCAGCTCCCGCGGTTTGGCTCCCGGGCCCTCCATGCGGCCCCGCACGATCTGCGAACCGTCCTCCGAGGCCAGCACCGCGTCGAGGACGAGGTGATCGCCGTGCAGCTCCGCGTGGGCTCCCAGCGGAACCAGGCAGCCGCCGCCGACCGCGGCCAGCAGGGCGCGCTCGGCCTCGACGGCCTTGCGAGTCGCCGGGTCATCCAGCACACCGACGATCTCGGCCAGCACGGAATCCTGGGCTCGGATCTGCACGGCGATGGCGCCTTGCCCGGGCGCCGGCAGGACGGCCGAGTAGGGCAGGCGCTCCGAGATCACGTGCGATCTGCCCAGGCGATCGAGCCCGGCGCAGGCCAGGATCACGGCGTCGTAATCGCCAGCTCGCAGCTTGGCCAGGCGGGTGTCCAGGTTGCCGCGAATGTCCTTGAAGCGCCAGGTCGGGTTGATGCGGACGAGCTGGGCCCGCCGCCGCAGGCTTCCCGTTCCGATGACGGAACCGTCGGCGAGTTCGGATAGCCCGTGGCGGCCAGGCGCGATCAGAGCGTCGCGGCAGTCGGCCCGGGGCAAGATCGCCGCGATCGCAAGGCGCGGATCCGACGCGGTCGGAAGATCCTTGAGGCTGTGCACCGCGAGATCGATCTCGCCGGTCAGGAGGGCGTGCTCGAGCTCCTTCACGAAGACGCCCTCGGCGCCGACGGCCGACAGCGGCACATCGAGGTTCTGATCGCCACTCGTGCGCACGACCTGGCGAGTGAGCTCCAGGCCACCGATGCGGCGCAGCAGATCCCCCATGACCATGGCCGTCTGTGCCAGGGCCAGGGCGCTTCCCCGGGTTCCTACGGTGTACGCGTTAGCCAAGACCTCACCACTTTCGAATCCCTCCAGGAATCCAGGACAGCAGCCTACGGCAGCCTCTCGATTATCGAGTGTAACTCCCCGCCACGCACCGGCATCCTGCATCGACAGCTCTGTTGCGGCGGCACGATCCCTGTTCGGGATATGGCTGCTCCGCACTGCGACCCGGTGCCGAGCGATTTCAGGTCAACCCGACGCCATTTCTCGGTTCGCCGGGGAGCCCTCTCAACCTTCGTCGAGGAGCCGATCGCCCACGTTGAACCGGGCGTGCCGCGGTCGCATGCTGATCAGCCGGATGGCCGCCGCGACCGCGTACAGGACGTCGCTGGCGAACTGCGCGGATTCCGCTTCGAGGTTGAGATGCGTGAGGCCGCGCTCGGCGACCACGTAGCGCGCCGGAAGATTGTTGAGTGCCTGGGCCATCATGTCGAGCCGGCACCGATCGCACCGGCAGGCGTCCGGGTACCGGGGCAAGGTCTCGTTCAGGGCACGCTCGACCAGCGTCTCCATGAAATTTCTCAGCATCACCCCTGTTATGCCCCCTCGAGCCCGCAGTCATGCCTCGGCCGGCGCGGCGATCCCGGATGACGACCGCGCACTCTGGACGTCCTGGTGGATCTGGTCGATCAGCTCGTTCACCGAGCGGAAGGCCCGCTCGGGACGCAGGTAGGTCTCGAGTTCCAGGGTCACGGTCTGGCCGTACAGATCCCCTTCGAAATCGAGCAAATGGGCCTCGACTTGAAGCTGCGGCGGGTCGAACGTCGGCCGGATGCCGATGTTGACGACGCAGCGTCTGCGCCCGCCCGGCCAGCGCGCCATGCCGACGTACACGCCGTACGCGGGCAACAGCTTGCGCTCATCCACCCGCAGGTTGGCGGTGGGGAAGCCCAGCTTGCGCGCCCGGGCGTCGCCGTTGATGACCTCTCCGGCCAGGCGGTAGGGACCGCCGAGCAACTCGCCGGCCTCGCGAACCTTCCCGCTGGCGAGCAGCTCGCGGATCTGGGAGCTCGAGACCACGAGGCCGGAAAGCTCGAAGGGGGGGATCACGTCGAGGCCGAATCCGAACTCACCCGCCATCTGCTGGAGCATCTCGGGCGAGCCCGCACCGCGGTGCCCGAAGCGAAAGTTGAAGCCCACGACCAGATGGCGGGCATCGAGACGCTCGACGAGGATGCCGCGCACGAACTCCTCGGGGGAGAGCTCGGCGAAGGCCGGGGTGAAGTGGGCCGCCACGACGCGGTCGATCCCGGCCTCGGCGAGGCTCTCGCGCTTCTCGGGCCAGGGGGTGAGCAACGGCACCGGGCGATCGGGGTGCAGCACCGTGCGGGGGTGCTCGACGAAGGTCAAAACTGCGCAGGGCAGGTTGCGATCGCGGGCGACGAGGCAAGCCTGCTCGAACACGCGCCGGTGCCCCACGTGGAGCCCGTCGAACACCCCCATCGCGACCACGACGGGTCCCCCGAACGCGCGACCCCGGACCTCGCCTGGTCCCCCGGGCTCGAGCACGAACGGCAAACCCTCGGGAGGCGGCGTCCGATCGACGTCGCCAACGGCGGACTTGAGATACCAGGTCTCCACGAGCCCGCCCATCATACCGCAACGGCCCGCCGGAAAGCTCGCTCCATCCGGTCGACGGAGGCAACGACGCCCGTCCAGCGCCAGAAGGCGCCGGCAGCCTGGTGAACCAGCATGGTCCCGCCGTCCCTGGCTTCGAGATCCCGTTCGCGGGCGAGGAGCACCAGCCGCGTTGGCCGGGGTCCGTAGACGAGGTCGTGGACGCGAGCGTGGCGAGGCAGGCGCTCCAGGGCCGCGGCCTCGAGCGGACTCTGCCCCGCGTCCGCCATGCCCACCGGCGTGGCGTTGACCAGCAGGTCGGTGGTGGAGAGCGCGGTGTCGACGAGCTCCCAGGGGATCGCAGCTACCTGCGCCGCCGCGACCGCCCCGGTCACATCTCGGGCCAGCACCTGGGCGGCGTCGAGACGCCGGGCGGCGATCGTCACCGCCGCGCCATCTTCGGCCAGGGCGAAGGCGACCGCACGAGCGGCCCCGCCGCTGCCCAGGATCAGGGCGCGCCCGGGAGGCGCGTCGTCGAGCATCGCGCGATAGCCCAGGACGTCCGTGTTATCCCCGAGAAGGCGGTCGCCTTCCCGGAAGATCGTGTTGACCGCGCCGATCGCCCCGGCAACCGGCGTCAAGCCATCCAGATGCACGATGACCGAGACCTTGTGGGGGACGGTGACGTTCAGCCCGGCGACCCCCAGCGCCCGGGCGCCGGCGATCGCCACGGCCAGATCGGGCGGCGAGACTCGTAGCGCCAGGTACACGCCGTCGATACCCGCGGCCCGCAGCGCCGCATTCTGGATCGCCGGTGACAGGCTGTGCGCCACCGGATCGCCCAGAAGGCCGAACAGGCGGGTCGACGAATTCACGTCTATCCAGCCTCCTGGGGAACCCGCTCGGACTCGCCGGGCTCGGCCGGCAGTCCCCAGTCCGCCAGCAGACGTGCGGCCAGTTGTCGGACGCGACCATCGGGGTGACCGCCCAGCTGCCGCACGTAAGGCGCCACGGCGGAAGGCTTGCGGCCCAGCGCCTCGAACACGGGCCGGGAGATCCGCGGATCGTCTTCCTCGAGCCCCTTGCACAGGATGACGAGCGAGGCCGGATCGTCGAACGCGTCGAGCAGGCCGCCGATGGTGGCGCGAAGGGGTTCGTCCTGACTGCGCAGAGCATTCAGCAGGGGGGCCACGGCCAGCGCGCCCAGGCCGGCGATGCGATCCGCGGCGAACCGGCCCACGGACTCCCCGCCGTACGCGACGGCCAGCGCCAGCGGTCGCACGCTGCGCGGATCGGTCGTCCGCGAGAAATGCTCGATCGCCACCTGGCGGACCTCGTCCTCGGGGTCGGCCAGGATGGCGGCCAGAGCCCGGTGCGCCAGGGGGCCGCCCTGCCGGTGAACGGCACGCGCAGCCGTCCGCCGCACCCGGGGTCGCGGGTCGTGAAGGTAGGCCAGGAGCGGCCCGGGATCGGCAGCGGGCCTCAGCCGGCCCAGCACGTCGAGGATCCGGAGGGTGGGGGCTCCGCGACGCGAGAGCTGGGCGAGAAGCGCCGGCCGGCCAGCCCCACCCAGCAGGACCAGCGCCCGGGCTGCCGCTCGCCGCAGGTCGGAATCGCGCAAGGCTCGCACCAGGGCCCCGACCGCACCGGGCCCGAGCGCGGCCGCGGCCTCAGGGCCCCGGCGCAACCGGCGCCGGACTCTCCACGCCCCGAGAAACATGCTTGGCCTCTTCTGCGCCGCCCTCCGGTCCGCACGATGCCGATGGCAGAGGACGTCGAGCGCGACACTGGACGCACTCTGGCCCGGATCGTAGCGAATGGCGGCGCCGTTGGCCAGCTTCCCCCGGCGTCCCGGAGAACGAAGGGAAAAGCGGACTAGGAGCCGAAGCCGGCCTGAAGAATGGCGGCGGCGCTGTTGGCCGATCTGGGCCGGCTCGGGGAACTGGCGGCACGGGTCCGGGCGCCCGCAGAGGCGGCAAAAGCCACGCTCGCCGAGAGGGTGGCCGGGGAGCCGGATGCGGGAATCGCGGGGCCGCTCGCGCTGCCGTCGACCGAGCTCTTGATCAGCTGGACCGACTGCGACACGACCCGCTTGAGTCCGGACCAGCCCTGGGATACCACCGAAGCGAGGCTGCTCACGTGGGCGGACGTCGCCTGCACCGCCGCGCCAGGATTGCCGACGGTACTCCGCACCCCGCCAGCCAGGCCCTTGAACTCCTGGCCGAGCCACGACGCGGCCTTGCTGGCATCGGACTCGGCCGCGTGGAAGGACTGGACCGGGTGCACCGCATCGTCGAGCAGGTGGCCGGCGGTCTGGACGGCCTCGGGAATGAGCGTCTTGGAGAGATCGGCCATGGCAAAACCCATCTGCCCCAGAGAAGCCACCAGGTACGCCATGCGCACGCCCTCGGTCGCAGGGAA
>JAJYIO010000015.1:13864-14904 GCA_021790035.1 bacterium
GGGAAGAAGTACGTCGCGACCTTGGCCGTGTCGAGCGAGACCGCGAGGAAGGCCTTCGCCTTGTCGCCCAAGCTGGCCTTGGGATCTGCCAGCTTGTCCTTGAAAGTGACGCCGTCCGCGACCATCGTCCCGGCGTCGGCGATCGGCAAGAGGACCTTGAAGGCATCCCCCAGGATCGTCCCGACGTCGTGGACGACCGGGTTCGCGGCGATGGCCTCGACCGTCGGCGCCAGCGCCTTCACGGTTCCGGCGACCTGGCCCAGGGTCGCGATGCCGGCGTCGATGCCGTTGGCGGCGTAGATCACGCCCGCGGCTCCCCGCGTGGTGTTGGCCAGGCCCTCGAGCTTCTGCCCCTGCGTGGCCTTCGGATCGTTGAGCAGGTTGCCGAACTTCTTGCCAGCGGCGATCGTGCCCGACACGAGCCCCGGAAGCGCCATTCCACCGACGACGATCCCGGCACCGGCGCCGGCGACCGACGCGGCCGTCGCCAGTGGCCCCAGGACCGAAGCGTTGATGTTGCCCAGGATCTTGAAGGCCGGCTGGACTGGCTGCATCAGCGTCCGGTAGGCCGGGCTTTGCTCGAGATAGGCGCGGTCGGTCGAGTCGAGCGAGTTGACGAAGGCCTGCTGCTGCTGGACGAAGTTGGCCGCGCTCTCCGTGGCCTGAGCCGAGGCCTGGAGTTTCATCGCCCACGATGCGCTCGTGTTGGCCAGCGTGGCATTGAGCCGGGCCAGGTCGCTACCGGCCTGCGCCTGGGCCTGGGCCAGGTTGCTCAGCGATCCCGCGAGATTCGTGGCCGGCAGGACCGCCTGGCTCATCACTCGCTCCTGCTGGAGCAGCGGGCTATTGAGAATCGCCCTTCCCCCGGCGGTATTTCCCCAGAGCTTCTGCGCCTCGTCCTGGAGCTGGTTTGCCGCCTGGAGCGTGCTGCCGAGGCTGGAGGCGGACTGGCCCAGCGCGAGCGCCCCCTGGTACGTGTCGAGCTGGCTAGCCTGAAGCTTCTGCAGGGCCGAGTTGGCCTGCGACATGCTCGCGCCAAG
>JAJYIO010000450.1 GCA_021790035.1 bacterium
CTCGATCAACTTGACGGACACGAATCTACCTCGAGAAGGATCCAGAGGGCCCGCTGCCGCTAACCATCCGGATCAAGCCAACTTTCCATTCTAGCACGCGAGCTCCTTGGGCCTCTGCGTCGCCAGCGGCAGGTCAGGTCGACGGGGAATCCGGCGGATCGAGGCTCGCGGCGCCGTCTCCGCCGGATGTCCGCACCAGACGCTGCTCGATGGCGCGAAGGGTCTCGAGGGTCAAGAGCATCATGAGGGTCGTCAAGACGGCTTCGGAGGTCATGCCCGCGGCACAGGCCACGCCGATCGCCGCGACGACCCAGAGGGATGCCGCGGTGGTCAGGCCCTCGACGCTGGCCCCGTGTCGCCAGATGGTTCCAGCCCCGAGAAAGCCGATGCCCGTGACGACCTGGCCAGCCACGCGGTCAGGTGCGGCGACCTTGCCAAAGCCGTAGGCTCCGACCACCGTGAAAAGAGCCGAGCCCAGCGCGACCGCAAGGTGGGTCCGCATTCCTGCCGCTCGGCCCCGCAACGACCGCTCGAGCCCGATGGCGGCCGACAGGAAGCTGGCCAGCGCCAGCCGCACCAGGAGCGTCTGGTCGAGGGCAGTGAAATTCCAGTCAATCATGCTCGCTGGCCGATGGGTGCGGGCACTTGGCGTTGGTAGGCACGGCGGCGATCTTACCGTAAACTTCCGTGTCAGATCTCGGATCCCAAGAGGAGCGCGGGGATGGAAACGCAGAACAAGCCAGCAGGGCCGACACGGGTCGAGACGGACTCGATGGGCGAGATGACCGTACCGATCGATGCCTGGTACGGGGCATCGACGGCGCGAGCCATGGACAACTTCCCCGTGAGCGGCCACCGGGTGCCGGGCCGGATGATCCGGGCCCTTGGCCTGGTCAAGCTGGCTGCTGCCCGAGCCAACGGCGGACTCGGCATTCTCGATGGCCGGATCGCCGATGCGGTGGCCACGGCTGCCGAGGAGGTCGCGTCGGGAGCACTGGACGCCCACTTCCCGGTCGACGTCTTCCAGACCGGCTCGGGCACGTCATCGAACATGAACGCCAACGAGGTGATCGCCAATCGCGCCACGGAGGCCCTCGGCGGCGAGCGCGGCTCCAAGCTGGTTCACCCCAACGATCACGTCAACCTCGGCCAGTCGAGCAACGACGTCTTTCCCTCCGCCATTCATGTCGCCGTCCTCGAGGCGCTGGTCCAGGATCTCAGGCCCGCCCTCCTGGTCCTCGGGAAAGCGCTTGACGCCAAGGCGCGCCAGTGGAACGACATCCTCAAGCTGGGGCGAACCCACCTGATGGATGCAACACCCATGCGTCTGGGCCAGGAGTTCAGCGGATACGCGAGCATGCTGGAGCATTCCGTCGCGCGTGTCGATCGCTCCTGCAAGCCGCTCGAGGAGCTGGCGATCGGGGGAACGGCCGTCGGAACGGGCATCAATACCCATCCGGACTTCGCCCGGCTCGTGTGCAGGCACCTTTCGGAGCTGACCGGATTGTCGCTTCACGAAGCCAGCAACCATTTCGAGGCCCAGGGCTCCCGCGACGGCCTGGTCGAGGTCTCGGGCCAGCTCCGGACGATCGCGATCTCCCTCTCCAAGATCGCCAATGATGTCCGCTGGCTGGCCAGCGGACCGCGTGGCGGCATCGGCGAGATCACCCTGCCTGCAGTCCAGCCCGGCAGCTCGATCATGCCGGGAAAGGTCAACCCGGTCATCTGCGAGAGCGTCATCCAGGTGTCGGCACAGGTGATCGGCCACGATGCCGCCGTGGCCCAGGCCGGGCTCGGCGGAGTCTTCGAGCTCAACTTGATGATGCCGATGATGGCATACAACCTCCTCGAGTCGATCCGACTGATCGCAAACGCGGCGCGGATGTTTGCCACGAAGGCCGTGGCCGGCCTGGAGGCAAACCCGGAGAGGTGCCGCAGCCTGATCGAGCAAAGCCTGGCGATGAGCACGGCGCTGGCCCTGGCGATCGGATACGACCGGGCTGCTTCGATCGCCAAGAAGGCCCACCAGACAGGCCGCACGGTTCGTGAGGTCGCGTACTCGGAAAGCGGCCTCGATCCCGCCGCGGTGGATCGTCTGCTCGATCCGGTGGCGATGACGGCCCCGAACTCGACCCGTGTGGGCAGCGGCGCCTGACGGCGGGCAGACGGCCACGCTCCCTCGCTGTCCTCGGGCTGCGCTCCGAAGGAACCGTCGATTCCTTTGAACTCTCCCCTTGCTGCTCTTTAACAAGATTCAAACGAAGCTTAAGGCGTCCTTGGGCATTCCCTAACCGTTAACAGCCCCCTAACACCCCATAAGGTCCCCAGGTAGACCCGAAGAGTGGGGTCGACCTTCGAAGAGGGGCTTTGCAGGATGATTTACAACGCCGGCTTCATGGGAGCCAAGCCGCCCTTGTTCTCGATGGACAGCTTGAAGGGCATGCTATCGGGCGCAGGGCAGAAGCTCGAGGACGGCGCCAAGACGATATTCTCCAACGACCAGGTCGTCCAGGGCTGGCAGGATGTCTTTGACGGCCTCAAGGGCAGCGTCGGGAGCGTGGCATCCGATGCCGGAGCCGCGGCCGGGCAGGCAGCCGCGGCTGCAGGTTCTGCCGTAGCCAGCACCGCCGGAGCCGCAGCCAGCACTGCTGGAGCCGCAGCCGCAGGCGGTGCGTCGGCTGGAGCCGCCGGCGCCGTGGCCAGCTCCCCGTTGAGCGGGTTTGGCAGCTGGCTATCGCACCTCTTCGGATTCAGTTCGGGGGCGGCGTCGGACGGAGCAGCCGCCGCGGCTTCCGCAGCCAAGGGTGTGGCCTCGGTCGTGCCGTCGGTCGCCCCTGCCGTCGTGCCGCCGGCCGCGATTCCCTCGACGCTCGGTGGACCCGAGGAGATCAACATCGGCCTCAAGTGGTCGCAGCCTGCCCTCTCGCAGGAGGTCACCACGATCAAGATCGTTCGGAATCCCATCATGTCCGCTCCACCGCCGGTTCCGGC
>JAJYIO010000451.1 GCA_021790035.1 bacterium
GAGGGCGTGGGCGGCAAGGGGGCCGCCCTCCGTACCGTCTTCGAGATCGCCCGTGCGCTCGACGTGCCCGCCCGGCAAAGGGTCTACGTCGGCTTGCTAGGCCCGAGCTACGAGACGGCAGCCGAGATCGCCTTCCTCTCGAGGTTCGCTGATGCCGTGGGAATGTCGACGGTCCTCGAGGCACAGGCCGCCGCGAGCCTCGGTCTGCGGGTCCTGGGGGTCTCGTGCATCACCAATGTGGCCATCACCGCGGTCGGCCTGGCTCAGACCAGCCACGCCGAGGTCATGGACGTGGCCCAGCGCGCCTCGGGCCACCTCGAACGCCTCCTGGTCGCCCTTTGCAAGGCCTCCTGATGGGTCGGCGGCTCCCCGCCTTTGCGTCGGACCCCGCTGGCCAGACGCGCAGATGAGGCCGTCCTTGTGCCCAAAGGCGTAGACCCGAGGCGGCAAGAGGCCGACGGTCTGGACGCGCAGCGGCGTGGACGAGCCCGGCGCAAGCGCCGCCGGCCAGCGGCCCCACAGCCCTGGAGCCTTCCGGTGGCGATGGGTGTCCTGGCCACGGGTAGCGGCCTGTTTCTCTTTGCCGGCGCCGCCGTCGGTCTGAGCATCGCCTTCCAGAAGCTGCCCGACGTGGGCCTCTTGCAGAGCTATGTGCCGTACGAGACCACCATGATCTACGACGACAAGAATCGCCTGCTCGCAGAGGTTCACGGCCAGCAGAACCGCGTCGTGGTGCCCCTGGGGGCGATCCCCAGGGATGTTCGCGATGCGGTCATTGCTGCTGAAGACGTGCGTTTCTTCTACCACCGCGGCATCGATCCCCGGGGCATCGCGAGGGCTTTCCTGGTCGACCTCGCCGGCGGCCGGGCCGAGCAGGGAGCCAGCACCTTGACGCAGCAGCTGGCCAAGAACCTGTTCTTGACGGACTCCAAGACCATTCGCCGCAAGCTGGCCGACGCCTGGCTGGCGATCCAGATCGAACGGCGATACAGCAAGGATCAGATTCTCGAGCTGTACCTCAACCAGGTGTACTGGGGCCACAACGCCTACGGCATCGAGGCGGCATCGGAGACCTATTTCAACAAGAGCGTGCGCAAGGTCAACCTCGCCGAGGCGGCCCTCCTGGCCGGGCTCCTGGGCGGGCCTGAACGCTTCAACCCCTACCGCGACCCCAAGCTGGCCAAGCTGCACCAGGTCCACGTCCTGCGCAACATGTACCAGGCGGGTTTCATCACGCAAGGCCAGCTCCGGGCCGCGCTGACGTACCCCCTGCACTATCCCAAGGAGCCCCCCCTGGTGCGGGAGAGCTACCGGGCGCCTTACTTCACCAACTACCTGCTGGAACACCTGGTCAACCGCTTCGGCAAGGATATGGTCTACCGCGGAGGCCTCCGGGTGCATGCCACGCTCGACCTGCAGCTGCAGGATTACGCCCAGCAGCTCCTGCGCGAGACGATCGCCACGGAGGGCAAGTCCCACCACTTCTCGCAGGGCGCCGTCGTGGCCATCGATCCCCATACCGGGGCGATTCGCGTGATGGTCGGTGGCAAGGACTGGAACCAGAGCAAGTTCAACCGCGTGGTACAGGCCCTGCGCCAGCCCGGGAGCTCGTTCAAGCCCTTTCTCTACGTGACGGCGTTCGCCGAGGGCATGACGCCGGCGATGCGGCTGGACGACACCCCGGCGAGTTACGTGGCCGGCAACGGCAAGCTGTGGACGCCCGAGAACTACGATCACGAGCACTACGGCGACATCCCGCTCCGGCGTGCCCTGGAGGTCTCGGACAACGTCATCGCGGTAAAGCTGATGAGCCGCGTGGGGGTCGATCGCGTGATCGAGACGGCGCATCAGCTCGGGATCTCGAGCCCGCTCAGTCCCGACATGTCCCTGGCGCTGGGCACATCGGCCGTCACTCCGCTGGACATGTGCTCGGCCTACGGGGTCTTCGCCGCGTATGGCCAGCGCACGGAACCCATCGCCTACACCTCGATCGCCGACCGCTCGGGCTTGACCATCGCGCGCCAGGTCCCCCACCTGCGCCAGGTCTTCCCGGCCGACCCCGTGAAGGTCCTCGACGACGTGCTGCAGGGCGTCGTCCTTCGCGGGACGGGGTACGCAGCGAGCATCGTGGGCCGGCCGGCGGCCGGCAAGACCGGAACGACGTCGGACTTCCGGGACGCCTGGTTCATCGGGTTCACGCCCAATCTCGTGACGGCCGTCTGGCTGGGGAACGACAACGATACCCCGATGACCGGCGGCTCGGCGGGTGGCGACATCTGCGCCCCGCTGTGGGGCAAGTTCATGCTCATGGCGGACCGAGCGTTCCCCGTCACGCCCTTCGAAAAGCCGCCAGCTCGTCTCCTCGGCCCCCCGCCGGCGACCCCGCGTCCCGAGGCCGCGAGTGCGAGCTCCCGTCCCGAGGTACCGCCCACCCACCGGCCCTCCAAGGTCCGGCCATCGCCTGCCGTGAACCGGGCCCCGAAGCGCGAGCCGAGTTCATCCAGAACGGGCTCGGCGACCCCGTGAGGACGGCTCCGAGCGAAGGTGCTCCCGGTCCGGATGGTGAGGGCCAGGTTTCCGGGTATGCTCGCAGCAGGAGGCAAGGATGCTTTCGGGAGTCTCGTTCCGCAGCGCGCTGAACGATCTCGGCCGGTTCATCGCGAACGCGCAGGAAGTGCCGCGGGAAACCAGGCGCGCAGTGGACAATATGCGCGCCTACGACGCACAGGCACAGGCCCAGATCGTAGCCTTCATCCAGACGAACAAGGAAATCTACGTGAGCGACGTCGCCGTCGCCCCCCACACCCAGCAGATGATCTCATTCCTGATGTGAGTCCCCCACCGTCTGCGCCGACAGCGTCAAGCGAAACGCCACCTGCTGTGCTGGGCTACGCAGCAGCTTGCCCGCAGCGGGGGGCGAGTTTGAGAGGGGCGAAGGGCCCCTGCAAGTCACCGCCCCGAAGGGGAGGTTCCCACCCGCGGTGCTGAG
>JAJYIO010000452.1 GCA_021790035.1 bacterium
GCCGAGCCGGCAAGGCTCGTCGCCGACCTGTCGGAGCAGGACTTCGAGGTCGTGGCGATCGTGGACCCGGGGGTCAAGAAGGAGGCCGGCTACGAAGTCTGGGAATCCGGGCTGGCAAAGGGCGTCTTCGTCGCGGATGCGGACGGGATGCCGTTCGTCGGAGAGGTGTGGCCGGGCCCGGTCGGGTTTCCGGACTTCACCCGCCCGGACGTCCGCGCCTGGTGGGCCGAGGAGCATGCCCCGCTGCTCGAGGCCGGAATCTCCGGAATCTGGAACGACATGAACGAGCCGGCCGCCTTCAAGCTGCCAGGCCACACGATCCCCTCGGACACGCGCCACGGGCCCGCAGCGAAGATCTCGCACGCCGACGCGCACAACCTTTACGGCCTGGAGGAGGCCCGGGCCACCGACGCGGCCCTGCGCGCGGCCCGGCCGGACGATCGGCCCTTCATCCTCACTCGTGCCGGCTTCGCGGGCATCGGGCGGCTGGCTGCCGTATGGACCGGGGACAACACCAGTGCCTGGGCCCACCTCGAGATGTCGCTGCCCATGCTGATGAACCTCGGGCTCTCGGCCATCCTGTTCTGCGGCGCCGACGTGGGCGGCTTCCAGAAGGACTGCTCGCCGGAGCTCCTGGCGCGCTGGATGCAGGTGGGGGCCTTCTATCCGTTCTTCCGTAACCACTCGGCCAAGGGGACGCGCGACCAGGAGCCCTGGCGGTTCGGCCCCGAGGTCGAGGCCATCTCGCGGCGCGCCCTGGAGATGCGCTACGGGCTCATGCCGTATCTCGCCACGTGCTTCTGGCGGGCCAGCCGCGACGGGCTGCCGGTTTTCCGCCCGCTGGTCCTCGAATGGCCGGACGACCCGGAGGTCTGCGATCTGTGCGATCAAGCAATGGTCGGAGCCGACCTCATGATCGCTCCGGTCATGCGCCCGGGGGTCCGCCACCGTGCGGTCTACCTCCCCGGCCCGGGATGGTACGAGCTGGCGAGCGGAGAATTCCACGAGCACGCAGGGTGGCGGGTCCTCGCCGCGCCGCTCGACCAGATGCCCGTGTTTGCACGGGCCGGGGCGATCCTCCCGATGCTCCCATCTGCGGACAGCACCGCCGCCCAGGATCGCCGTGTCCTCACGCTGGCCGTCTTTCCCGCCGATCGAGTCGTGGGACAGTGGGAGGACGACGACGGGAAGACGACGGCCTACGAGGCAGGCGCATACGACCACTGGCGCTTCGAGGGCCGCCTCGCCGATGGCAAGCTGACGCTCGATCTCCAGCTCCTGCACCAGGGCTACGGTTCTCCCACCTCCGCCGTCCGGATCACCGTGCCAGGAAAGACGGTGTACGAGGGGCCGCTCCAGGCGGGTCGGGTGGAGATGGCCTGGTAGCCCGCGAATCGGGCCAGGATTCGTCGTGCGGTTTGCACGAAGCGTGAGATCCGTGCAAAGCGAGAGCCCTCTGGCGCGAGCGGACCGTGGAGATCCCTTGTGAAGCCGACAGGCCCGTGATAGGATCACAGTCCTGTTTGAAATAGAGGAGTCCTCGTCACCATGAGCCGTTTGAATGCCCGGTTGATCATCAAAGAGATCGAAGACGCTCAGCTCAAGTCGTCCCTGCCGGCGATTTCTCCTGGCGACACGGTCAAGGTCTTCGCCAAGATCGTCGAGGGTGGCAAGGAGCGCATCCAGGCCTACGAGGGCGTCGTGATCAAGCGGCGGGGATCGGGCCTCAACGAGACCATCACCGTCCGCCGGATCTTCCAGGGCGTCGGCGTCGAGCGGACGTTCCCGCTGCATTCCCCGCGCATCGACCGCATCGAGGTCATGCGCCGCGGCGACGTTCGCCGGGCCAAGCTGTACTACCTGCGCGGACTCCAGGGCAAGGCCGCCCGCATCAAGGAGCAGGCGCGGGACAAGACCGAGCGTCAGCCGGTCAAGGCCTAGCCACAGGCACCTCAGGCGGCCCGCAACGGCCGCCTTTTGCTTTGAGGGCAGGCCAGCTCTCGCGGCCCTTTTGCGCATGACTTTTTTTGAAGACCTGCCGCGGATCCAGTGGTATCCCGGCCACATCGCCAAGGCCCAGCGCGTGCTCCAGCAGCGACTGGCCGTCGTCGATGTGGTGATCGAGGTGGCCGACGCTCGGATCCCGGCGTCGTCCCGGTTCGCGCGGGCGCACTCCCTCATCGGCTCTCGCCCCACGGTCCTGGTGCTGGCCAAGCCCGATCTCGCGGATCCCGCAACCACGGCGCGCTGGGCCCGAGAGCTCGGCGCCATAGCCATCGAGGGCCGGTCCGGGCAGGGCCTTGGCGTGCTCAAGGCCCGGCTCGCGGAGGTGCACCGGCAGGTGAACGCCAGGATGAAGACCCGGGGCCGCCTGCCGCGAGCCGCACGCGCGATGGTCATCGGCCTGCCCAACGTGGGGAAGTCGAGACTAACCAACCGCCTGGCGGGTGGCCGCAAGGCGATCACGGGCGACCGACCGGGAGTGACCCGGGCCCCCGGCTGGATCCGCCTGGCCAAGGACCTCGAGCTCCTGGACACCCCGGGTCTGATCCCACCTCGCCTCGAGGATCGGCTGATCGCCCTCAAGCTCGCCATGCTCGGAGCCGTGCCCGCGGAGGCCTACGACGAGCAGGAGGTGGCGCGGGCGGCCCTGGCCCTTCTCGCGCGTGATTGGCCTCGCGCCCTGGAGCGGTTCGGCGGGCGGACCGAGCTCGCCGAGATCGCCGAGGCGCGCCGCTGGCTCGTCTCTGGCGAACCGGACACCGCCCGGGCCGCCCGCGAGGTGCTCCACGACATCCGCGCGGGCACCGTGGGTCCGCTGACGCTCGATCCGATCGGCCAACCCGACGCCCCGGCACGCCCGGAAGGCGAGACGTGAGTCCCCCACCGGCTGAGCGGGGCTACGCAGCAGCTTGCCCGCAGCAGTGGGGGCATGCGGGGGCTGGCACGGACCCCGCAGTCACTGCCCGAGCAGATCGGA
>JAJYIO010000453.1 GCA_021790035.1 bacterium
GGCCCCGGCCAGGCTCCGTCATCCGGATGGCGATCGGCACCGAGCTTGAGGGCGCGGGGGCCGTCACCATGGCGTTGACGCCAGGTGCCTGCGTGGGCTCGAGCTTGGGGAGCTTGGCGCGCTGCTCGTCGGTCAGCGCGAGGGGCTGTGCCTCGGACGACGGTTCCGCGGGGGGCGTGGGCTTGGTGGTTTCGTCCATCTTGTCCTCCTAGTAATCCGAGAGCGTTGCCTCGAGCCAGACTTTGACTAGCTGCATCGCGCCCCAGCCCGACTTTTCCTCGATCTCGATCGCCTCGCCACCGAGATAGCGCGCGTTGGTCGCGAAGCTGTCGAACTGCGTACCGGTCGCGTTCATCTCGAGGCCCACGACGCGCCGGACGGCGGCGGCCGCCTGCAAGAGCGATTCCCAGGTGGCCTGGCGGTCGGAGCCGCGGGAATAGATCCGGATGCCGACCTCGATGCCGATCGCGGTGGCCCCCGCGTCGCTGTCGCCCTCGTCGTACTCGTCTCGAGAGTAGAAGACGCCGGCGTGCGGAAGGTTGAACTGCGGGATCTCGGTCGTGTCCGGGAGATTGCCCTCGACGACCATCACGACGCCCGTCCCGCCGGCGACCGGCGGCGACCCGTCAGGCTGGGGATTCGCAGCCGTCGACGCCATGAAGTCGACGCTCTGCTGGAGCGCGGTGACGACCGCGTCCACGGCGCCGTTCAAGAAATCGACCGTCGGTGCTGGCATCGTCTACCTGTTGAGCTGGCGGGTGAACCAGCGAGTGAAGATCCGCTCGAGGACCCCGAGGTCCTTGGCCTGGAAGAACATGAACGGCCTGGCCTCATTCTGGGCCGCCGCCACCGCGGCCGAGGTGCGAACCGTGAGGGTGGCATCGGTCTCGCTGGCGGTGATCCGGCGCCGGACGAGCGATCCGGCGTTCTTGACGCCTCCGAAGAGGTGATCACGGGGCCCGATGCGCGTCTGGTTGTGGCGCTTGCGGCCCTTGACCTCGCCAGAGCCGCGGACCTTCGGGATTCCGCCCCAGGCCGGGACGACCGTACCATCACGGCGCGTGTAGTAGGGCTTGTATGGGTCCCACGTAGTGCCGCGGGCGTTGCCGCCTCCGGATACCGTGGATGACTTGATTTGGCGCATGATCTGGTTGGTGAAGTACCTGCCGAAGTACCCGAGCGGCGCCCGCACGTCGGCGAGAGCATGCTCGAGGCCTTTGACCTCCGCCACCGCGCCGGTGTCGTCAACCTGGATTGCAACGTCCATCACGCGGGCGGCAACTGCCCTGCCGGGATCACGAGCTCGCCGTCGCGTAGCTGGCGCAGGAGACGCTCGGCCTCGACCTTGTAGGAGTCGACGACGCGGCCGGCCTCGTCATACCGCAAGAGCCCGATGTTCCGGAACACGCGATCGAGCACGAGGAACCGCGTGATCCGCTCGATGATCGCCGGCGTCGGGTACGGGTTCGTGGTGATGTCGTTGAACGGCACCAGGTAGTTCGGGAGCCAGGTGTCGACGACCTGGCTTTCCTCGGTGATCCAGCCGGCGATGAGGGCTTGTACAGACGCCGGCGGGGTCTGCGGGAGCTCGGCGAGCACCGCGGCCGATGTCGTGTAGGTGTCCATACAAGAAGGCCCCCGGCACGAAGCCGAGGGCCTTCAGGGCATCCGGAGTTAGGCCAAGGCGAGGACCTGGTACTCCCAGCCGGTCGTGCAGGTGACGTACACGTTGGTCGCGTCCGCAGCCTGGGATTCCGTCATCGTCGGCTGCGTATAGGCGGCCGGGCCGCCCACCAGGGCGAGCATCACCTGGCTAGGCACGACGCCCAGACCGTGCGGAATGGCCTGCTGGGCGCCGGTTCCCGTCTCGGTGGCCGAGACGAACTTGTCCGACTCCTGGGCCTGTCCGGTGAGCTTGACCTGGACATCCGCGTCACCGGCAAGCTGGGTGGTCACCGCGGTGCCGGCCCGGAGCTTGCCCGGGGCGTACACGTTGGTGAAGTTCCCGGCCGTGGCATCCCAGTAGAGAGGATCGCCCTCGCTGATCGCGACCGCAGCCTTGGGGCAGTTGAAGACGCCCTTGATCGCGATCTCGACCGTGGTGCCTGCGGTCTCGGTGGTGACGGGAATACCAATGAAGTGGCCGATCTGGATGGGGATGCCAGAAACCGTGCCGGCAGCGGGGGCGGTAACCGCAATGGTATCACCCCACTGGACGAAGTTCTGCATGGAAATTCTCCTCGAAAGGGGCGGCGCCAGGCCGCCCCGGAAGCGTCAACCGGTGGGAACGACTACGCGCCGTAGTTGAAGACCATGCCGCGGAAGTCGATCGGGGCCACGCCGAAGTCAAGCCGCGCCTTGAGTTCGAGGCCTTCGACCTCGAACCCGATCCGGCTCTCGAGGTACACGCCCTCGTTGCCGTCGAGGTAGGCACACTCGATCACGTCGATCTGGCCCGGATCCGCGAACATGTAGTAACCGGTCTCGCTCACCACATCGAGACGGGGCTCGATGATCGGTACCAGGCGGGACATGAAGGGATTGAGGGTCGAGACGTTGTTCGCGTAGAGCCGCGTCTCGGTGACGAGCTGATCGATCGTGGTCTCGAGGGCTGCCGGAGCCGCAACGAACTTCGGCTCGAGGTTGAGCAACGTCGTGCCATCGAGATCCTTCTGCAGCCGCATCTTCTGCTTCATCGTCGAGAACTCGGCGATGCTGGGAGCCGCGCCCGCGCCCGATGCGATGATGTTGCTGTGCTGCGCGCTGAAGAGGTCGTAGCTGTCGGCCATCGCGGCGTTTCCGGTGATGACGCCCCAGACCAGGTTCGACTCGAGATTGGCGGCCTGGCGACCGAGAAGCATCGGCAACCGGGAGAAGCCGTCGAGGTCATCGTTGATAATCGCCTTGCGGGTGATCGTGATGATCTTGCCGTACTCCTTGACCGAGTAGTTCTCCTGGTGGTCATACACCTGCCCG
>JAJYIO010000454.1 GCA_021790035.1 bacterium
GGGAAATCCAGGCCGTACTTGGGCAGAGCGAAGAGCATGACGTAGACGAGCAGGAGCGCCGGGATCGTCCGCAGCAGCTCGACGTATGCGTGGGCGGGCCACCGGAAGAGCCGTCGCGACGAGACCCGGCCCAGGGCCAGAATCAGGCCGCCCGCCATGGCCAGGACGACCGCGGCGGCCGCCGCCTCCAGCGTCCCGAGCAGGCCCTGCAGCAGGAACCGGATCAGCGGCCACGTCGTGTAGGCCTGCCAGCGGCTCCAGGCGAGTTGGCCGTTCTCGGCGAACTGGCGGAGTCCGGCCGCAACGAGGACTGCGATCAGCACGAGCGACACGATCGTGGCGATGCGGATCCGGCGCCGCCCTCGCGGTCCGGGGACGTCGAACAGAACTCGCTCGGTGTTCATCGGACGATGACCATGCGGCGCTCTAGGATGGCGGTCACCAGTTCGCCAGCGCCCGCGACGGCCATGTAGCCGAGTGCGGCGCCGACGTAGATCGGGATCGGCTGGGCCTCAATGAGATCGACCCGGTTGGCCGTCGCCGTGAGTTCGACGATGCCGACGCCGGCGGCGAGGGCCGTGTTCATGGTCAGGGCGATGAAGAGCGTCCCGAGCGGCTGGATGACCGCCCGCAGCGCCTGCGGCAGGATGACGAGCCGCAGCGACTGGCCGAACGTGAAACCGAGCGCCCGCGCCGCCTCGCTCTGGCCGACCGAGACCGTGTTGATCCCGGAGCGGATGGCCTCGGCGACGAAGGCCGCCTCGTACACGGCGACGACCATCGCGGCGGTCTCGAACAGGCCGGCCTGGAGGCCCACCTCCGGGAGGGCGAAGATGGCGATGACGAGCAGCGCGAGCAGCGGGATGTTCTGCAGCGTCTCGACGTAGATCGTGCCGACGCCGCGCAGCACCGGCACAGGGCTCACCCGCATGACCGCGACCACGATCCCCGCCGTGAGCGCCCCGGCGAAGCCGAGCAACGTCAACGCGACGGTCGTCAGCAGCCCGCTCTCGAACTGCGGCAGATACTGGAGGAGGATGCTCATGGCGGAGGCATGGGCGGGCGTCGTGGCAGCACGACGCCCGCCCGGATGAATGTGCGGATCAGGAGCCCGGGACCGAACCGATCACGGGCGGCGTGGGTGGGTTACCGGTCACGACGGTGCCGATGGTCTCCTTCCACACCCGCGCCCAGACGCCGTCGGCGTAGATCTTCTGGAGCCAGTTGTCCACGAACTGCTTCATCTGCGTGTCGCCGTGCTTGAGGCCGATGCCGTACGGCTCCGAGGTCAGCGCGTTCGTGTCGATCTGGAGCTGGGGGTCCGACACCGCGTCCGCGATGAGCAGGCCCTGGTCCTGCACGTAGGCATCACCGCGACCCTGTTCGAGGGCCTGGACGCATTCGGGATCGGTGCCGAAGGTCACGATCTTCGCGCTCGGGGCAGCCTGCTGGATGGCCGGGATGGCGGGCGTGTTGTCGCCCGCGATGACGGTCTTGCCGGCCAGGTCGGCCAGGCTCGTGAAGGTCGGGTTGCCCTTCTTGGTGGCAATGGCCAGGCCAGAGATGAAGTACGGGCCGGCGAAATCGACCTGCGTGGCGCGCTGGGTCGTGATCGTGTAGGTCTGGAAGACGACGTCGACCGTGCCATTCCCGAGCAGCGCCTCGCGCGTCTGCGTCCCGGACGTCACCACCTGCGCGGTGTTCGGCTTGCCGGTGATGTAGTAGGCGAGAAGCTTGCCGAGCTCGGCGTCGAACCCGGTGAACTGACCGGTGGTCGGATCGATCTGCGACCAGATCGGCGCGTCCATCGAGCCGCCGATGATCAGCACGCCCCGATCGTGGATCTTGGCCATCGTCGAGCCTGCCGGCATGTCGCTGGCCGCGGCGACGGGAGCGCCCTGGTAGATGCCGCCCGGATTGGCGGCGGCCGGCGACGCCGCGGTCGGCGCGGTGGTAGCGGCCGACGAACCGCAGGCGACCAGCGAGGTGCCCATGGCAACGGCGAGGCCGATCAAGGCCAGGCGCCGCAGGGCAGGTCCCGCAAGGGCGCTTCGGATACTGGATGTCATTCCTCTCATCGCTCCATTCTGGGTTCGGTTAGTTCCTCAGGACCTTGCCTAGGAAGTCCATGGCTCGCTCGCTCCTCGGTCGAGCGAAGAACTGCACGGGCTCACCCGTCTCGACGATCCGACCCTCGTCCATGAACACCACCCGGTCGGCGACCCGACGGGCGAACCCCATTTCGTGGGTGACGACGACCATCGTCATGCCCTCAGCGGCCAGCGCAGCCATGACGTCCAGTACCTCGTTGACCATCTCCGGGTCGAGGGCTGACGTTGGTTCGTCGAAGAGCATGACCTTGGGGTTCATGGCCAGCGCCCGGGCGATGGCGGCCCGCTGCTGCTGCCCTCCGGACAGCTGGGCCGGGTACTTCTCCGCCTGGTTGGCGATGCCCACCCGGCCGAGCAGCTGCCTCGCCAGAGCCTCCGCGTCGGCGCGTGGCATGCGCCGCACCTTGATGGGGGCCAGGGTCACGTTCTCGAGTACGGTCTTGTGCGGGAACAGGTTGAACGACTGGAAGACCATCCCGACCTCGGCCCGCAGAGCGGCGAGCTCGCGTCCTTCCTCCGGGATCGGCCTACCCTCGAAGAGGATCCGGCCAGAGTCGGCCGTCTCCAGGCGGTTGAGGCAGCGGCAGAGCGTCGACTTGCCCGACCCGGACGGCCCGATCACCACGATGACCTCACCGCGGTTGACCTCGAGGTCGACATCGCGCAGGGCGAAGACCTCCCCGAACTTCTTCGTGAGGCCGTGGACGATGATGACGGGCAACGAGGCGGCATCGGCCATCTCGGTTCCTCTGGCGACGGTCTTGGCCGCTCGTCGGGAGCGGCGGTTACTCGCTGGCACATACAAGGAGATGGGCCAGCCTGTCGGGACTGGGTGTTGGCGGCGCTATCGCCGCCGTGGGAA
>JAJYIO010000455.1 GCA_021790035.1 bacterium
TGATCGGTTCTGCAGCCGGCCTTCGAGCCTGCTCGACCCGAGTGCGCCTGTGGCTTCGTCCGAGAAAGGGAGTCCTGCCATGCCAGAGATTCGCGATGTCATCGTCATCGGCAGCGGACCGGCCGGGCTGACGGCGGCGATCTACGCTGCCCGGGCCAACCTGCACCCCTTGCTCATCGAGGGGGGGCAGCCCGGCGGCCAGCTGATGATCACGTCCGACATCGAGAATTTCCCGGGCTTTCAAGAGCCCCTCGCTGGCCCCGAGCTGATGGCCCGGATGCGGGCTCAGGCCGAGCGCGTCGGAGCGGATATCGTCACGGCCGACGTGACCGAGGTCGATTTCTCCCGCCGGCCTTTCAAGGTCTGGGTCGGTCGCACCGAGTACCAGGGCCGCACGGTGATCCTGTCCACGGGAGCGTCCGCTCGCTGGCTCGGCCTCGAGTCGGAGACCCGTCTGATGGGGCGTGGCGTGTCGGCTTGCGCCACGTGCGACGGGTTCTTCTTCAAGAACAAGAACGTGGTCGTGGTCGGCGGCGGCGACACCGCGATGGAAGAGGCGCTCTACCTGTCCAAGATCGTGGGAACGATCGTCATCGTGCACCGTCGCCAGGCGCTCCGGGCTTCCAAGGTCATGCAGGAGCGGGCCTTCCACGGCGACAAGATCGCGTTCGCGTGGAATTCCGAGATCGCCGAGATCCTCGGCGAGAACAAGGTGGAGGCGGTGCGCTTGCGGGACACCCGGACGGGCGAGCTGCGGGATCTCCCCTGCGACGGCGTGTTCGTGGCGATCGGCCACAAGCCCAACACCGAGCTCTTCGCCCGCTGGATCGAGCTGGACGAGCAGGGCTACGTCAAGACCATCCCGGGCACGACGCGCACGAACGTCGAGGGGATCTACGCGGCCGGCGACATGCAGGACAAGATCTACCGGCAGGCCGTGACGGCCGCGGGCACGGGTTGCATGGCGGCCCTCGAGGCCGAGCGGCTCCTGGCCACCGAGGAGGCCCTCGAGACCTCTGCCAAGTAGCGTTCCGGAGGCGCTCGATCCCGCACTGCGCCGGGAGCGCGGAGTCTACTTCACGCCGGCCGAGCTGGCAGGTTACGCGGTTCGATCGGCGGAGATCCTGCTTCGGCGTCATTTCGGGATAGGCCTCGAGGACTGCGGGATCCTCGAGCCGGCGCTCGGAGATGGTGTCTTCGCCCGGGCCGTGCTCGAGCGGGCGCCCGGAGCGCGGATGCTCGGCTACGAGATCCTTCCCGAGGTGGCACGCCAGGCGGCTGCCACCCTGCCAGGGGTGGACGTGCGGATTGCCGACGCGCTGGCGACGGTTCCCGAGCTCGAGGGCCCGGTGGTCATTGTCGGCAATCCGCCCTGGCGGGGGCATCCTGCTGCTCGACTCGAAGGTTGCGAACAGGTCCGCCCTGCGGCCTACCCGGGGATCGAGGCCATGATGCGCGACTACGCCCCGGTCGGGGAGCGCAACTGGAAGTGGCTCGGCGACGACTGCCTGCGATTCTTGCGCTGGTCGCACGAGGTGGTTCGCCGGGCGGGTGGCGGCGTGATCGGCCTGGTGCTCAACCACGCGTGGATTCGCGGTCCATCCCACGCCGGCCTGCGGGCCAGGTTGCGAGCCGAGTTCGATGCGATCTACGTTCTCGACCTGCACGGCAGCCGCCTGCGGCCAGAGACGCCCCCCGACGGGGGGCGTGACGAGAACGTGTTCTTCGTCCGTCCGGGCACGGCGCTGCTGCTGCTGGTCCAAGGTGGAAGGCCCGGCGGCCTGGCGGATGTCTGCCACGCGGATCGGTGGGGCGAGCGTTCCGGCAAGCTGGCCTGGCTCGGCGAGAACGACGTTTCCACGACCGCATGGACGCGATGGTCCGGTGGCTCGGCGACAGATCCGTTCTGTCCGGTGCTCAAGGCTCCCGGGTACGACCGGTGGCCAGGGCTCGGGGATCTGTTCAAGGAGTGGTCCATCGGGATGGTCAGCGGACACGATGCGAGATCCTACTTCGCCTCCCGTCGAGAACTCCTGGCTCGCCATCCTGACCTGGATCCAGACAGCGCGTTCGAGGCCCTCTATCGGCCTGGCGACGTCCGCTGGACCGCCTTCGATCTGCACGTCAGGCCGCGACGCAAGGTGATGCGTCTCCTGCGCCCCCCGGGGGCACGAGGGCTGGCCGCGTTGCGGCAGGGAGGGCCCGAGGTCCGGCCGAGGTTCCTCGAGATCGATCGCCCGATCGACAACTGCCTCCTGTCGACGCAGTCGACCGCCCGCGCCTACGCGTTCCCGCTCCTCCGCGCCGACGGCGGTCCCAACCTGGATCCGGCCCCCCTGGGCCTCGTGGATGTCGAGGAGGCCTTCGCCTACATGCTCGAAACGCTCGGAGATCCGGCGTATCAGCGTCGCTGTGGCCAGGCGCAGCTATACGGATTCGCGCGGATCCCGCCAGCGCGTAGCTGATCGACGGCGAACCCGAAAGGGCCCTTGCTTCTCTGAACGGTGTGCGTTAGCCTGCCGGTTTACATGACGCAACAGTTCTTTTTGCCCCTTTTCCACCTGGGCGTCGACGTGGGCTCGACGACGGTCAAGGTGGTCGTGTGGGATCCGGAGACCCGTGACCTGCGCTACCGGCGCTACGAGCGTCACAATGCACGGCAGGTGGAGACCCTGTGCGGTCTGCTCCAGGATCTCGAGGGAGCTTTGGGACCGGCACGCTACCGGGTGGCCGTCTGCGGCAGCGGCGGGCAGAAGGTGGCGACGGCGCTCGATGCGTTCTTCATCCAGGAGGTCGTCGCGAACGCGATAGCCATCCGGGAGTTCCACGACCAGGCGCAAGTCGCGATCGAGCTGGGCGGGCAGGACGCCAAGGTGATCTTCTTCGAGCGGGATCCCGAGACCGGTCGTCTGCACGCTGCCGATCTGCGGATGAACGGGAGCTGCGCCGGGGGAAC
>JAJYIO010000456.1 GCA_021790035.1 bacterium
GGCCGATCTTGGCCTTATGTCTATATACGACGTATCATCGCCAGAGCAAATGGCATTCAAGAGGTCAGGGGTTCGATTCCCCTCAGCTCCACTCCCTAAAAGATAATAGACACGCCGCTTTCCGGCCCGACCAAGAAAACGGTCGGGTCGCCGCGTTTTTGGCCCATCCTATGCTGGTCCTACGTGCGCCGAAACCCGTAGGACTGGCGGTCTCTGATCGTGATCTCGACTGCGCTCCAGGGGTTCGACCCGGGCCACTCCAGCTGTGGAGACGACGGGTGGAAGGTTTGGGGTTCGAATCCAGGTGCCGGGCGGCCGCCGCCCCTCCACGGAAGACTTCACGCTGGAGATCTGCTCTCCTCGCTAACGGCAGGGTCTGATGGCTAAGGCAATCGAACAAGCAATCTGGGCGAGGTCGGAGAACGATGGTCAACCAGGTGACGGAGGACAGAGCCAGCGCGATCGACAACATCCGATCGCTTCCGGAGGCCGCCGCTGCACGCGTCCGGATGAACTACCTGGGCCAGCCCCTGGTGGACTTCGGCTCTGACGAGGTCAAGGGGACCAGCCTGCCGTTCCTGTTCGACTTTCCAAAGAATCCGGTGGCCATGACGCCGACCGGCGCCGGTCGGCTGATGTACAAGTGCGCCGAGGAGAGCCTGTTCCGGGCGATCCAGTCCGGCGAGCTGCAGCCGTACGCCATCAATCCGGATGCGACGGACACGGACGACATCACCGGAATGGCCTACTCGCAGGCCAAGGCCGTCCTCAAGGACTGGTTCTTCGTAAATGCTCGCCGTGGTGCGTTCTTGCGAAGCGGTGCGGGCGGCGGTTACGCTTGAGGCGCGTCCTTTGACAACTTGGCCTTGAATTCCTCGGGAAGCAGCACTGCGCCAGCCTTGCTGAGCGTAGTCTCGACCGCTTGATGGGAGAAAATTAAACTATCGGCCACGTCGCCAGCAGATCGTGAGGGTCCTCCCGGAGCTCGCCCCAAAGACGAAGAGGATGGGATTGTGGAGGCCCAGTGCCAGGAAGTAGGCGGTAAGGGCCGTCAACGCCGCCATGATCGCGGCGCCGCAGGTCTTCTCAAGGAGGACCCGCCAGAGACCCCGGCCCGGGCAGTTGACGGGTCTGGCGCGATCGGGTATCGCTACTGAGCGGCCGGGCGGTGACGATTCTGCGGCCGGCGCGCCGAAATGATGTCGAGGAGCCGTCTCGTGGGCCAGCACCCGCTGCTTTCCGGAAAATCCATCGTTCCCGAGCCGATCGGGCCGCAGACCACCGTCAAGGATCTCGTCGAGCGCCACTTCAACGCCTACAACGGCGCCCGGCTCTCCGAGGCAGCCCGTCTCTTCGGGCGGCACATCCTCGATCCCCAGAACGACGTCACGGTCGGCCTCACCCTGGCGGGCGCCCTCACTCCTGCGGGCCTCGGCGGTGTGGTCATCTCGCTCATGGAAGCCGGATTCGTGGACTGGATCGTGAGCACCGGCGCCAACCTTTACCACGACATCCATTACGCCCTCTCGCATAGCCTGCATCAGGGCGATTTCCGCCTGGACGACGTCACCCTGCGTAAAGAGGGCGTGATCCGGATCTATGACGTTCTCTTCAAGGACGAGGTCCTTCTCGAGACCGACAGCTTCATCCGCAAGGCCCTCGAGATATGGAAGGACCGCGGACCGGTATCGAGTGCGGAACTTCACCACTTTCTGGGTGAATGCCTGCTGCCGCTTCCAGGAGCCAGGCATTCGCTGCTCGCCGCTGCAGCCCGCCTCGACGTACCGGTCTACACGTCGTCCCCCGGGGATTCGTCCATCGGGATGAACCTCGCTCGCCTGGCACTCGAGGGCGGGACCCTGCACGTGGATCATAACCAGGACGTCAACGAGACGTCGGCGATCGTGTGGGCCGCCCACAAGAACGCTGCATTGCTGATGGGCGGGGGATCCCCCAAGAACTTTTACATGCAGACGCAGCCGCAGCTGTGGGAGGTTCTTGGCCTCAACAAGGGCGGGCACGATTACTTCATCCAGGTGACCGCCGACGCCCCGCACTGGGGCGGCCTCTCCGGGGCGACGCCATCCGAGGCCGTCAGCTGGGGCAAGATCAATCCCGAGGAGCTGCACCAGACCGTTACCGTTTACGCGGACACCACGATCGCTCTGCCCATTCTCTCGGCGTACGCGTTCGATGTTGCCCAGCCCCGACGCGTCAAGCGTCTCTATGCTGGCCGAGAGCAGCTGGTCGGGCAGCTCAAAGAGGCGTTCTCCGCCTCGCAGCTCGAGGCCGCCAGCCGATGAGGACGCTGATCAAGAACGTGGCGGTCGCCGCCTGCGACGACGGCGACACGCTGATCGATCGCGCTGACATCCTGGTGGATGGCGACACGATCGCGGCCATCGGTACGGAACTCGAGGTCGCCGCTGGACGGCTCGACCGGATCGTCGATCTGAAGGGACGACGGCACTTGGCCGTGCCAGGGTTCATCAACGGCCACCACCACCTCTACCAGACCCTGACGCGGGGCCTTCCGGCCTACCAGGACGCCAAGCTCTTCGACTGGCTGGTGGGCCAGTATCCCCTCTGGGCCAATCTGACCGGGGAGATGGTCTACGCGAGCGCCCTGGTCGGACTGGCCGAACTCCTCCTGTCGGGCTGCACGACGGCGAGCGACATGTTCTACGTCTTTCCCCGCGGCTCCGACGTGGCGATCGATCACGTGATCCGGGCCGCTCAGGATCTCGGTATCCGGATTCACGCAGGGCGTGGCAGCATGTCGCGAGGGGTCTCTGACGGGGGGTTGCCGCCCGATTCGGTCGTCCAGACGCCGGATCAGATCCTGCAAGATACCGAGCGCCTGGTAGACCGGCACCACGATCCCGATCCTGGCGCGATGGTCCGCATCGATGTCATGCCCTGCTCTCCGTTCTCGGTCACGCCCGAGCTGATGCGC
>JAJYIO010000457.1 GCA_021790035.1 bacterium
CGTCGAGGACACTGTCTACGAAGCGATGTGGGAGCTCCTTCCGCCCGGACTGCGCGGGACGTGGCTCGTGGATACGACTTCCATGTACTTTGTTGGCGGGGCCCGAGAAACGCGGAAATCTGATGCAGGACGCCGCTCCCGGCATGAGGACCAGCCGGGCGGTATTCCGGAGGTGCGTCCGTGCGAGAAGTGGAGGGGCCCGCCCAGGGTGGGGCGGGCCGCCTGATCGCCGGCAAGGCGATCAGAAGGGAAGGTCGAGCTGTTCTCCGCCGAGGCCCTCGGCTTCCGCGTCCAGCTCCCCAAGTTCTTCGGGAGGGTCAGGAGGCAGAGTTTCGATGACAGCGCGGCGGTAGTCGTTGATCGCGGCCTGTAGGTCAACGATCGGCCCGTCGAGAGCATAGGCCGGCCCCAGGGTTGGACCGGCCCAGTATGGCGCCTGGCTGCTGATGTGGGGATTCGCGTCAAGCACGGCGCGGGCCGTGATTTCGAGGACCGCGTCCAGAATGTCGAGGATGGCGACCTCGGGCGCGTCCCGGTAGATGTCGATCCGGTCCCTCATGGCTCGGTCCTGCCTTTCTTGGTCCTGGCGCGGCTCTGGGCCTTTTGGGCGGCACGTTCCTTGGCTTCCTTGAGCCGGTACGACTCGCCTGCGATCTGGACGATCTCGGCCCGGTGAACGAGGCGGTCGACGAGAGTCACGACGCAGGCCGCGTTGGGGAACACCTGATTCCAGTCGGCGAACGCCCGGTTTGTCGTGAGGACGATCGAGTGCCCTGGGCTCTGGTAGCGGCGAGTAACGACCTCGAAGAAGAGGTCGGCGTAGCGGACGTCGTAGGCCAGGTAGCCTACCTCGTCGCAGACGAGCAGTCGTGGCTGGGTGTAACGCCGCAGCCGGCGCGCCAGGGCGGCTGCGCTTTCCTGGGCGGCTAGGTCGTTGAGCATGGCGCTGGCCGAGGTGAAGTGCACCGTGTAGCCGCGAAGCAGGGCCTGGTGGGCAAGGTTCTGGGCGATCATCGACTTGCCCAGGCCGTTGGAGCCGACCAGCACGACGTTGGCGGCCTCGGTGAGGAACCCGAACGTGAAGAGATCGTCAATCTGCTCGCGATCGACCTTGGCTGGCCAGTCCCAGTCGAAGTCGCACATCGGCTTGAAGGCGCCGATCCTCGCGTGCCGGATGCGGCGCTCCAGGCTGCGGCGTTGCCGCTCCTCCTCCTCGCAGTCCAGCAGTCCGGGGATCCAGGGCAGGTGCCCGAATTCCTCCCAGCGCGCCAGCAGGCCGTAGAGGCCGAGCCGGTGGGCGCGCTCTCGCAGGAGATCGTCGGATGGTGGGACCTTGGCGGTCATTGGTTTCCTCCCGTGTGGCAGTCAGAGGGGGCCCGAGCAGCCGTAGCGGCCTGGGGCTCGGCGGCGTCGTGCCGGGCGCCTTTGTTCTGCGCCAGCTCGTCGTAGGCGCCCAGGGAATGGGGTTTGACGACGACGTTGCGGACCCGCGGGTCGTCGGGTAACTGGACGGCTATAGGCGGGGCCTGTCCGCGCTCGTGGCGGTTGCGCTCCAGGATCTGATGCACGGCAGCCAGGTGGGGCGTGTTGCTGGCGACGGCCTCCTGCACGGCGCTTTCCAGGGCGTCGGCGCCGTTGGCCTCCAGCAAGGACAACAGCCGGCTGGTCGTGCTGCCGAGGTTGCCGCCCCGTTCGGCGATTGCCATGAGCATCTGGCGGGTGCTGGGAACCGCGTGGTGGAGGCGGTCCATCCCGCGCTCCTTGCGCGCGTGGCGCTTGCGCTCGATCAAGGCCTCAATGTGGGCGGGATTCTCTATTTGCCGGTCGCGATCGAAGCTCCGGGGGTGGGTGGCGGCGATCTGGCTGCCGTCGAGAACGCGGACCTGGTCGAGGGTAGCCGCTACCACCAGCGTGCGCTTGACCAGGGTGTGGGGGACCGAGTAGTCGTTGAGGTCGAAGCGGATGTACGGGGTCTTGCCGACGCTGACCTCGACCCGCTCCTCGGTGGGGTAGGGGTTGTCGGGCAGTGCCAACATGGAGCTCCGGTCGATCTCGAAGGCCTCGCGCACCGTGAGGTGCCGCTCTCCGGGGCAGCGGCGATCGGCTGAGATGCCGTCTGCCCACTTGATGGCCTGATGGTTGAGATCGTCGATTCCGTCATACTCTCGGGCCGCGAAGAAGGAGTCGCGAATGTAGCGGATGCTCCTTTCCACCCGGCCCTTTTCGTTGCCGCGGCGCGGGGCAACCGGCCGCGGTTCGAAATGGTAGTGCCCGGCCAGGGCCAAGATGGTTTCGTTGAAGCGAATGGCGTCGCCGATGCGCTCGATCACGGCGGATTTCAGGTTGTCGTACCAGATGACCCGCGGACAAACGCCCCAGGCCGTGAACGCGTCCACGTGGCCACGCAGGAAGTTGGGCATGGCCTCGCCGAAGTAGAAGCGCAGGAAGACCTTGCGGGACCACGCGGCGGTCATGACAAAGCCGAGCAGCTTGCGCTTGGCCCGTCCGACCCGGATCTTGCCGAAGTGCCCCCAGTCGCACTGCGCGACCTCACCGGGCAGCGTGCGCAGCCGCATGTACGCCTCGGGCTGGGGCCTCGGCCGGTAGCGGCTTACAACCTCGCGGAAGTGATCCGGCCCGCCGGGGTACCCGCGGTCCTTGACCATCTCGAAGAGCCTGCTGGCGCAGAGCTTGGGATACTTCTCGAGCTGCTCTACGATGAAGGGAACGTAAGGATCTGCCATCGAGGGGCGAAGGATCGTGGCCATGTCGATCCCGGACTGCCGCAGCACGCGCTCGACGGTGTAGTGATGGAGCCCGAGCTGGCTTGCGATGGTGCCCACCTTCCAGTGCTCGGCGTGGTAGAGGCGCATGATCTCGGCCTCGCGATCGGCGGGGATCACTTGCCGCCTCCCGACGTTTCGCCGGCCAGGCGCCAGGCGTAGAG
>JAJYIO010000016.1 GCA_021790035.1 bacterium
CGATCGTCGATCGCATCCCGCCGCCGGCTGGCGATCTGGAAGGTCCCCTGCAGGCCCTCGTCTTCGATTCCTACTTCGACTCCTACCGGGGCGTCATCGTGTTCATCCGTGTGGTCAACGGGCGGGTCAAGGTCGGTGACACCATCAAGATGATGGCGACCGGGGCGCAGTTCGACGTCAGCGAGGTCGGCGTCCTGCGGCCCAAGCAGCAGCCCGTCTCGGATCTCGCCGCTGGCGAGGTTGGCTACCTTGCCGCCACGATCCGCAACGTCCAGGATGCCCGGGTCGGCGACACCATCACGCATGTCAGACCCGCCGCCCAGACGCCCCTGCCCGGCTACAAGCAGGCCGTCCCGATGGTGTTCTGCGGCCTTTACCCGGTCGCCACGGACGACTACCAGGACCTGCGAGATGCCCTCGAGAAGCTCGCCCTCAACGATGCTTCCCTGCTGTACGAGCCCGAGACCTCGGTCGCGCTGGGGTTTGGCTTCCGGTGCGGCTTTTTGGGATTGCTGCACATGGAGGTGGTCCAGGAGCGGCTAGAGCGCCATTACGGCCTCGATCTGATCGCGACGGCGCCCTCGGTCTCCTATCACGTGCGCCGGACGGACGGCGAGCAGGTCGTGGTGGACAACCCTGTGCACATGCCGCCCGCCAACCACATCGAGAGCATCGAGGAGCCCTTCGTCAAGGTCACGATCCTGACCCCGGCGGAGTACGTGGGGGCGGTGATGGAGCTGGCCCAGAGCCGCCGGTCGGTGTTCAAGTCGATGGACTACCTGACGGCAGATCGCACGCAGATGGTGTACGAGATGCCCCTCTCCGAGATGATCACCGACTTCTTCGACCAGCTCAAGAGCCGCACCAAGGGCTACGCTTCGATGGACTACGAACTCGCGGGCTATCGGACCTCGGACCTGGTCAAGCTCGACATCCTCCTGGCGGGAGATCCGGTCGATGCGCTGTCGGCGATCGTGCACCGGGACAAGGCAGCGACCGTGGGGAGGCAGCTCGCCGAGAAGCTGCGCCAGTTGATTCCACGCCAGATGTTCGAGGTCCCGATCCAGGCCGCGATCGGCGCCAGGATCGTCGCTCGGGAAACCGTCAGCGCCAAGCGAAAAGATGTCCTCGCCAAGTGCTACGGTGGCGATATCACGCGCAAGCGCAAACTTTTAGAAAAGCAGAAAGAGGGTAAGAAGCGGATGAAGCAGGTGGGAAGGGTCGAGATCCCTCAGGAAGCGTTCATGGCCGTCCTCAAAATCGGAGAGTAGTCGCAGTTGGACATGTCGTTTATGAACAACCCCGGGGGCGGCGGCGCCGACCTCTGGGGGACGAGCGACGCCGGCGGCGACGATGCGACGCTGAACGACCTGCTGGCGCTGTACCAGTCCGCGTCCGACATGCCTCCGCCATTCGCCCCGCTGGCCGACACCTCCGGCCTGGGCGAGGCCCTGCCCGAACCCGGGGCTGCTGGCGGCGCCGTCGACGCCGAGATCGACGAGCTGATCAAGAGCTTCCAGGAGGCGCCGGCGGTCTTCCCGCCTGGTCCTTCGGTCGCGCCTTTGATGCCACCGGCGATCGAGGTCAGCGTGGCTCCGATTCCCCCGGCCGCCCCGCCGCTGGCAGCTGATTTCGGCGTCTTTGAGGCCATCACGGAGCCGCCAGGCCCGTCCTTCGACGTCTCGGCACCTCCGGCGCCCCCGATGCCAGTCTTCGAGGCACCCGCGCCACCGGCCCCGCCGCGGCCGTCCTTCGACGTCTCGGCACCTGCGATCCCGCCGATGCCGACCTTCGAGCCTCCCGCCGCGGTCGCGCCGCCTGCTCCACCGGCCCCGCCACATCCGACCTTCGAGCCTCCCGCCGCGGTCGCGCCGCCTGCGCCCCCGGCCCCGCCACGTCCGACCTTCGAGCCTCCCGCCGCGGTCGCGCCGCCTGCTCCCCCGGCCCCGCCACGTCCGGCCTTCGAGCCTCCCGCCGCGGTCGTACCGCCCGCTCCCCCGGCCCCGCCCCCGACGAGCTTCGAGGATCTGATCCAGTCCGTGGTGCCGGCTAACGATCCCCCGTCGCGGCCGCCCGCCACGGTCACCGTCGCACCGGTGCGGCCAGCGCCGCCCAGGGCGGTAGCCGCCAGCAGCGGATCCGTGCCGGCGCTTCCGGCGGTCGAGGTCGGGTCCTCTCGCCAGCGCCTGGCCCTGGCCCAGCAGCTGACCGAGGTCATCGCCAACCTGGCCGGTGGCGTCGATCAGGTCCAGGGCGATTTCGACCAGCTTTACTCCACGCTCGCCCGGGCGGCGTCGGAGCGCGCTCCGGTCGAGGAAATTCTCCAGACGACCCAGGCCCTGTCGGATGCCAAGGCCCGCGTGGGAGAGGGATCCGAGCTCTATCAGCAAGCCCTGTTGCTCAAGGCGGTCGGCGAGGCTTACATCGATCTCCTGCGGTCGATCTAGACCGGCGTCCGTTTGCCCGGAACCAGAGCGTGCCCGCAAGAACTTGAAGCCGAATCGTATCTTCGTACGTTAGGCGAGGGGACGCGGGTATCAGTCGGGGTCAGGTCAACCGGCAACAGTTCCTGGCCGCTTCCAGATGGATGCTATCGAGTCCCCCACCGGCTGCGCCGACAGCGTTGAATGAAACGCCACCCGCCGAGCGTGGCTACGCAGCAGCTTGCCCGCAGCGGGGGGTAGTTTGCGGGGGGCAAGGCCCCCTGCTTCTGGAGCCTGGATCGTAAGGCCGCTCATGGGCGGCCGAGACGGGTGATCCTTGGCGCGATCATCCGTGCAACGCGGCCTTTTCGAGGAGGGGATCCTTGGCCAGCGCGGAGGCGAAGGACTTGAAGTCCCGCTGGACCTGCTGGGCGTACTGGTGGCCGAAGTTGACCAGTTCGGAAGAGAAGTCTGCCTTGGGACCGAGGCTGGCCAGGATTTCCTTGGCGCCGGAAAGTCCGGCCTTGTCTCCCGACGAGTGGCTGATGGCGACTTCCTTCGCGTAGTACTTGACCAGGTCCGAGAACTTGCCGGCGTCCTTGACGGTCGTCGGGTCGATGGCCGTCCGGTCGAGCGGGATCTGGCGCACCAGGAAGGATGACGACTGCAACGCGTCGCGCTTGGGCATCTTCACCCGGCCGAAGAAGGGGTCGAGCCGTCCATCCATGGCGTAGCTGGTCAGCAGATCGCGGTTCGCCTGGGCGCCGAAGACGTTGGGCGTCTTGACGTAGGGAGCCATGGCCGACGGAACCTCTTCCTTCATCTCGAGGATCATGCTCGGCTTGCCGCTGGCGGTCAGCAGGAGGTGGTAACGGGCCCTCCCCACGCTGCCGGTGCCCATGACGTCCGACGCGATGTCCGAGATCTGGTACGGGGCCAGCTCCTTGGCGACCGGGCCGGGCAGCTTGGACCGATAGCCCTCGAAGGCCTTCTTGACGTCGCCGGTGACCTTGTCCGAAACCGGTAGCGTCGTGTCCGACATCTTGAAGGCCAGCTTCCCGTTCCGGGTCTCGGTCTTCTTGGCGAGCAGATCCTGGATGTTGGACTTCTTGGCCGTCTCGAGCGTCTTCTCGACGTCCGCGGGTGCCTTGATATCCCCGAGGCTCTGGGGGTTCGTGCTCTGGGCCTGGAGCGCATCGTAGTAGGTCCCCGCGAAGTCCGCCACGAACTGGCGGGTCTGGCTGGGCGCGAAGCCTGCCTCCTTGCCCGCGAGCACCACGCTGGTGGCCAGTCGCTTGAGGTCGAGCTTGGCGGGTCCGACGTACGCTTCGTCGAAGTCGTTGAGGGCCATGAACATCTTGCCGTCGGGCCGCGACATGGAACCGAAGTTCGCCAGGTGCATATCGCCCTGCAGGAGCGTCTTGGGGCCCTTGTCCATCGACTTGCCTTCGATCCGTTGCAGGTCGTGGTACATCAGGTGGTCGGCGCCCCGCAGGAAGGTGAACGCGTTGACCGACATCCGGCTGTACTTCATCTTGAGGAGGTCGGGCGACTTGGCGAGGACGTTCGAGTTGAATTTCGCGACTTCCTTGACGGCCGAGCGGTCCAGCTGGGAGATCCCCCGGGAATCGAGGGCGCGAAGCGTCGTGGCGGGCGCGGCGGTCGCCGACTTGTCCGCATACGGCGCGGCGCGCTTTGCCAGGCCCATGAGCGAGTGCTGTTGCGTCTTGCCGACGATCGATTCGAGCTTCATCGGGCGATATTCTCCTGTCCTCTCTCCGTTCCGTTCTGTCTGTCGCCGCGTCGAGGTCAAACTTTCTTAAGGATGGGTCAAGAATTGGGGAGGCGCCTCGGTGCCAGGCCGTGTGGCCCTCACGCCCAAAGCCGGTCATCCCGAAACCGGGAGATCCGGGCAGATGAATCACTGACGGCCAGTGGGAGTTACTGCAAAATGCTGCTGGGCTTCCCTTTGCGTGGTTTTGGGCGGACCTTTTTCTCCACGAAGACCGAGGTTCTGGTATGACCCGGTCGCTTCCCGGCGGTCGTCGGCCTCGAGAGGCTTGCTAGCATTACTTGCATCGCAGAAAGGGAGAGAGAGTTGAAACGACACGGTTCTAGCGACAGGCGTTCCTGGCGAGGGATCGCCGCGTTGGCCGGTGCGATCGGCTTCGCGACGCTGGCCGGGGCCGCGCGTCCCGCGCTTGTCGGGAGCCCTTCTGACGGCGACGTCACGGCGGTGCCAGCGCGGTACCGGGCGCTTTTCCAGGAACTGCAGCAGGAGCTGGATGCCGGTCGGAAAGACGTGGCCGCGCTGCCCGACGGCGACGGACATCCGTCGATGGCCCCCGCCCTGTTCACCGCCTCGAGTGCCTTCGCGAGTTCCTTGCCCGGCACGCCACGCTGGAAAGACATCGTGACGATGCTCGACGGCTTCAAGAGCCTGGGGGCCGGGGCGGTCTCCGTCATGATTTCCTTCCCGGACCTGTGCCGGGAGTTTCACGATCCGGGGCCGGTGCTCGAGTTCTACGCGGCGCTGTCGCATGCCGTGCATGCGCGCGGGATGAAGCTTCTCGTGGAGCAGTTCGTCTATCCGCCGTTCTTGCCGGTCCCCGCCAGCCAGTTCGTGGCGGCCATCAAGCGCCTGCCGGATCCCGAGAAAGCCTATCTCGACTGGGACACGCAGGAAGCCGAGCTGATCGTCTCGCGGATCCACCCGGACTACTTCTCGGTCGTCACCGAGCCTGGCACCTGCGATCGGTTTCTCGGCATCCACATCGCTGCCTCGGATTATGCCAGGTGGCTGAAGGGACTGCTGGCGGACCTCTCGACCCTCGATCCGGAACATCGGACCCGGATCGGAGCCGGGGCCGGGGCCTGGGACCCCCCGCAATACGTCGACGCGTTCGCCCGGATCCGGGGGCTGGACTACATCGACTTCCACTTCTATCCCCTCAAGCTGGGCGACCAGGATTACACGGCCACGTTGCTGGCGGAAATGAACCGGGTGAAGGCCGAAGACCCGTCCAAGAAACTCGTGATGAGCGAGGTCTGGCTCTACAAGCACGGAGCGGACGAGGCCGGCGGGGTGTTCGACCCCGCGGCATATGGCCGGGATCGCTACGGCTTCTGGACGCCGCTGGATCAAAGGTTTCTGGCCCTCATGGCCGAGATTGGTCGCAAGGAGGACGTTTCGGTCATCGCACCGTACTTTTCGCAGTTCTTCTTCTATTCCGCCGCTTTTGATCCGGTGCGCAGGCCCTCGTGGCCGGCCTGCATGATGCGAGAGTGGACACGGGCCGCGGCCGCGGCCCAGGCCGGGCAGACGACCCCGCTGGGAAGAGACTTCCGCAGCCTCAACGCTCCGACATCCGGGGGGGCAAAGGCGCCGCTAAAGAGGTGATGCGGGGTCAGCCTTCCGCTTCCACCGTCTGCCGCGTCTGGACGGCCGCCGCGACCAGGGCGGCATAAGAGCGGCATTCGACCTGGTCTGCCGCGAGGCCGAGGTCGTCGCGCAGGCGCAGGAGCGCGTCGGGATCCCCGCCGGCCGATTCGATCTCGACGAAGTCGGGCAGTTCCAGGTCGTCGATCCGATCGAGGCAGATGATGAATCCGGGCACCTCGTACTCGGCCCGTCGCTTGGATACGCTCATCAGTCGCTCGTGGCCCAGCCAGACGAGGAGCTCCTCGAGCTGTGGGACCATCGTCTCGGGCAGGGGATACTCGACTTCGTGGCGGGACTTGATGCCTGCGGCCGAAAGGGTCGTGGGATCCTTGCGAGTGAGCAGGAACTGGCCGTTTTCCCGGCGGATCCGCAATACCCGTCCCGGAACGTCGAAGTAGTCGTCGTGCTGTTCGAGAATTCGGGCGGGCTCGCCCAGCTTGGCGACCAGGGCCTCTCTCTGGCCTGGGCGCAGCTGGAACTTGGCCTCGACCTCAGGGGCGTTCTTCATGATCGGGTGCCTCCGCTGCGGGCGCTCGGGACGGACCGCCCCTTCATCATGGCACAGGCCCGCGACTCGGGCGACCGGCGGCGATCCGGCGTTCGGCTGCCACCGGTCGGATGGAGGACCCGGGTCGCTGCCTGACGACACGACCCCGGACCTGAGTGTCGTGGGGCACTTCCGGCGCCCGGCGAGCCGGGAGATAATCGCCTCATGGCTTCTCGAAACCTGCAGGCGGTCGCCGGAGACGCGGCCCGGGCCGATGCGCTGGGGTTCGCGGCTGACGCCGTCCTCGAGCGCTTCCCCGACGGCCTGATCGGGCCCGGGCGCCGGGCCGAGGCCGCTGTATTCCTGGTCGGCACGGTTCTCGAGCAGCTCGTCCGCGGGGAGGCCCCGGAGCCGGGGCTGGAACGGGCGCTGTCGGAGCTTGCGGGAATCTACCGCCCCCTGCTGCAGGACGACGTCACGCGCCGGCGGCTGGCGGACGCGGTCCGCGTGCTGGCACGTGCGGTGGAGCCGGTGCTCGCCCGGATCGAATGGCAGGCCGAGGACGGCGAGTTGCTGGGAACCTGGTTCGAAGGTGGCCTTGCAGATTCCCACCGCAAGCAGCTCGGGCAGTTCTACACGCCGAGAGCGATCGTGGACTTCCTGCTCGATCGGGCGCTCGAGGGCTTCGATCCCCGGGCCGGAACCGTCTTTCGCGTGCTCGATCCGGCATGCGGGGCCGGGCACTTCCTGGCTCCGGCCGCCAAGAGGCTGGTCGACTCCTACCGCAGTCACCGCGAGGAGCTGGCGACCCTGCGCCCGGGCGAGGCGTGGGATGACGATGCGCTGGTCCAGCGAGTCTTTCGCGATCACCTGGTCGGAGTGGACCTCGATCCCTTCGCCGTCCGAGTGGCGAGGATCCGG
Source organism: bacterium (assembly GCA_021790035.1). Classification (GTDB taxonomy): domain Bacteria; phylum Cyanobacteriota; class Sericytochromatia; order S15B-MN24; family VGJW01; genus JAJXWQ01. The sequence goes on from JAJYIO010000016.1 coordinate 7,274, forward strand.
CTGCGGCTCCTCGCTCTCGCCCTCGGGGCGCAGAGTCCGCCACTGCCCATCGTTGCCAACGGCGATGCGCTGGCGGCGAGAGGGATGGCGGAGCTCAGCCGGCCCTTCGAGGCCATCGTGGGCAATCCGCCGTACGGAGCCCAGCTCTCGCCGAGCGTGGCCCGGCGCTTTGTCCTGGGCCATGGGCGATTCGATTCGACGGCGCTGTTCATCGAGCGCGCCCTCGAGCTCGCGGCGGCGGGCGGGACGATCGCCCTCGTCGTTCCCCACGGAGTCACGCGGACAGGGGCTTACGCCCCGTGCCGGAAGCTACTTCTCGACAGGACTCGCCTGCGAACGCTGCTCGATGCCGGGCAGGCGTTCAGCGGTGTAAATCTCGAGGCCATGGCATTCGTGGCGGAACGGACGGAGCTGCGATCGGACGACACCGGTTCGGACGGCGCCGATGCGAAGGTCGAGCTGTGGTCGATGCGCAGGGGCACCCTCGAGCCCCTGGGCGATCAGTCGCTGACCTTCTACCGGGCTCGAGCCGCTCTGGCGATCTACGTCCCGGGGGAAGTCGGTGCGCTCGTCTCGGAGATCGAGCGGGTCGGCACCCCGCTCGCCGATCTGTGCCGGATCCGGCGGGGGAGCGCCATTTCGGCCCGGGATCCGGCGATCCGCGATCGCCTCGACGGGCCTTCGCCCGGCTTGCGGGTCGTCCGCGGGCGGGACATATCCCGGTACTCGCCCCTGGAAGGCCTGTGCTGGCTGGCGCGCACGACGCCCCTCTTCGATGCGCATGCCGAGGCCGCGCTCGGCGAGCCGAAGGTTGGCTATCAGAACATCGCCTCGGGTATCGTGGCCACCCTGCTTTCCCCGGGGCTCTTGCCCCTGGATACCGTCAACGTGCTCGAGCCCCGGAAGGACATCGACGAGCTGGCGCTTCTGGGCTTCTTGAACAGTCGCCTGGCCGATTTCTACTTCCGGGTCGCCATCGCCAACATGGCGCAGCTCACGGTGCACCTGGACGCCCCGACGCTGGGTTCCTTGCCCGTCATTCTCCCCGATCCCGCCAACCTTGCCGGGCCGGTCAGGGCCTTGCTGGAGGCGCGACGCGCCGGTGTGGCGACGTCGGATATCGACGCCCTGGCCCAGGCGATCGACGAAGCCGTCTTCGAGCAGGCGGGGCTCTCGTCCGTCCAGCGCGCCGAGATCCGGCGCCAGACCCGACCCCAGCTCTCCAGGCCGACCCGCGCCAAGCGCTCCTGACCGAACCGGTCATTTTCGCAGCCGGCAGCGCTCCGGATTTGCCAGCGACTTTCGGGCTTGTCGCTTAGTGATTTGTAATATAAGATTGTAAACAGCGCTCGCCTGATTGAGTCCAGGGAGCGAGAAGATGGCGCCGGATCGGCATTGCGACGCCAAATTGGCCCAAGGGCCGTTGCAAGCTGGAGAGGTCATGTCCTCTGGAACGTTGCAAAAGTTCATCCGCGTGGGGCTGGCGGCCCTGCTCGCCCCCGATCTTGCCAGCTGCACGCTGCAGGCCATCGCACCGCAAACCGGGTCGGTGTCGCACCAGGACGTGATCTCGAACGCCTTCGGCATGCTCTCGGAAACCCTGGCCGGCGCGACGGGGAGCGGCGATCTCGTGTCGATCCCGGCTTCCCCGAGCTTTCACGTCCAGGATGTTCTGTCGGGCAACCTCTATCACGGCACGCTCGTGATCGCGGCCGGCTGGGACTACACCCGCGCCTTCGTGGGCGGCCTGTCGTGCGCGGCCTGTCATGCCGGCGACAGTCCGACAGAGGTGAGTCCGAACATCCGGGCGCCGAACTGCTTCGCCTGCCATGGCGGCGGTCCGACGGGCGGGCCCTTGCACCCGCCGGGCTGGATGGATCCGAGCAGCGGCTTCTTTCACGGAGAACTGGTGCTAGAGGCTGGCTACGATTACACGGCCGCCATCGCCCCTCCCGGCACGCTGACCTGCGCCGCCTGTCACGCGGGCCTCGATGCCCAGCAGGTGAGCCCGAACACCCGAGCTCCCAGCTGCTTCCTCTGCCATGGCGGGGGGCCGGACGGATCTGCCGGCCACCCGTCCGGATGGCTGCAGATGACGAGCCCCTACTTCCACGGCAACGCCGTGAACCTCGCCGGGTTCGACGGCATGGCCGGCAACATGCGGTGCAGCGCTTGCCATGCTGGCTACAGTCCGCACGACGTAAGCACGAACTCGCGCGCCCCGAGTTGCTATGCCTGCCACGGCGGTGGCCCCAGCGGCCAACCCGGGCATCCTCCTGGCTGGGACGATCCGTCCAGCCCCCTGTTCCACGGGACGATCGTCGATGCGGCCGGCGGCGATTTCACCAGGGCCGTCGCTCCGCCCGGAACCCTGACCTGCAACGTCTGCCACGCGGGGTTCAGTCCCCTGCAGACGAGTCCGGTATCGACCGCCCCGAGCTGCTACTCCTGCCATGCCGGTGGACCCGGCGAGGGGCCGGCCCACCCGGCCGGGTGGCTAGATCCCACCAGTCCGCAGTTCCACGGAGGGTTCGTCGAGTCTGCTGGCTGCGACTTCACCAAGGCCGTCGCTCCCCAGGGCTCGCTCACCTGCGACTCCTGCCATGCCGCGACCGCGGCGGAACCGAGTCCCAACAAGCTCGCGCCGACATGTTCCGCCTGCCACAATCCACCCCCTTGCACCCCCTAGGAGCTTGTCTCGATGCGTTCCTCGAATCTGGCCTGGCTCTGGCGGTCGCTGGCGATCGCCACCCCTGGACTGGTCGTGGCCGGTCTGGCCAGCTGCCAGCGTCCGTCGGATCTGGCGAGTTACTCCATTCATCCCCCGTCGTGGATGGATCCGGCCACCACCGGCTTCCATGGCACCGTCGTCGCCCAGGCCGGTTACGACTACACCAAGGCCAAGTTCGAGGGGGTAACCTGCTCCACGTGCCACGCGGGCAAGAATCCGACCCAGAAGAGCCCCCTCGGCGCGGCGCCCAACTGCTTCTCGTGCCACGGGGGAGGCCCGGATGGTTCTGCCGGTCATCCGGCCTGGTGGGCCGATCCGACCCATCTCGGGTATCACGGGGCGGTGGTCATCGCAGCCGGCTACGACTACACCCGGGCCGTTCCGCCCGGCAGCACCCTGACCTGCTCCAGTTGCCACGGGGGAACGAGCCCGTCGCAAGCTGGCGTCAATCCGAACGCACCCAACTGTTTCTCGTGCCACGGCGGCGGGCCCGACGGATCGGCCGGACATCCGCCAGGCTGGGCGGTCCCCACGGCGCCGGTCTTCCATGGCGCGTTCGTCGTCGAGGCCGGCTGGGACTACACCAAGGCCGTGCCGCCCGGAAGCCTGATCACCTGCTCGGGCTGCCACGGGGGGATGAGCCCGACCGAGCCGGGCCTCAATTCCCGGGCTCCCAACTGCTTTGCCTGCCACATCGGCGGGCCGGACGGATCGGCCGGCCATCCGCCGGGATGGGTCCAGATCCCCGACTACGGCGAGATCGCGAGTCCCGTCCCCACGCCCAGCGCTGCGGTGGTATCGGCCTACCAGGTCCTGGCTCCCGCGACGGTCTCTGTCGGCGACGCCGTCACGTTGAGCATCCTCAACGTCATGTCGGACGGGTCGACGGAGTCGTTGCCCGGTACCGCCGAGGTCGACTGGATGGGACCCCAGACCCTCGTGGCCACGGACGACGCGTCGAGCCTCCCGGTCGACGCCGCGACCCTCCTGGCGACGGATTCGACGCCGACCGGGTTTCTGGTCGTGAACTCCGGACGTTACGATCACGCCGAAGACCTCAAGAACGTGCTGTTCATCAATGGCCTGGTCTCGGGACACGGGAGCGTGACGGTGAGCGCGGCGATCTCGGGCCTGGGACTCCAGGACGGGGTGACGGCCCCCGTCACCATCTCGATCGGTCCGATGCCATCGGGCGACGTGGCGAACGGCCAGACGATGTATGCCGCCAGCTGCGCTTCGTGCCACGGCACGGCCGGACAGGGTTGCACGATCCAGTCGATCTACGACAATTCAGCGGCGGTCACCGACGTCGGAGTGCCCGGGCTCAACAACACGGCCCCGGGCGGTTCCCCCAACCTCGCGGCCGATCCCGGGTGGAGCGCGCCGCTACTGGCGTTTGCATCCCGGGTCGACGCCGACAACACGGGCCTCCTCCTCAACCTGCCGATGCCCGACTGGCTGAGCACGCCTACCATCGACGAGCACTACTTCATCACGACCCAGGATTTTGCCAACATCTACGCCTGGTTGCTCACCCAGACGGGCAATGGCGGAGGGTGCCCCATTCCCCAGTAACCTGTCCACGTCCACGTCGAATCGCACGCCACCCCGAACGGGCGGTTTCCTTCCAGCCTTACTTGAGCGACTGGAGATAGGCGGCGATGTCGGCTCGATCCTGCTGCGACAGGCTGCTCAAGGAACTCATCATGGAAACCGTCGAGATCGCGTTGTTGACGTCCGACAGGGTCTTCCCGACGATGTCGGGGCCGACCTTCCCCTGCGCCGCCGGGCCGTGGCAGACCGCACAGTGGGCTGCGAACAGAGCCTGGCCGTTCTGGGCTGAAGCCAGGTCGTGAACGGCCAGGGCGGTCATCGTGACGACGGGACCCGCCGGGCGAGCTCCTGCCGCGGGCGAGGTGGCGAGCTGGTACCCGGTGGCCAGCGCCAGGACGCTGGCTCCGGCGGCGATCTGGAATCTGGACATCGGTGCGGACCTCCCCAAATCCGGTGACAGGGCCCGTTGCCCTGCTTGGCAGTTGCCCTTCCCGAGCAAGGGAAAGGCAGGACAGCCCCCGGAACGATCTTAACGACGCGATACCGCCTGTCACAGGCTCGCTGCACGACAGCGATCGTCACGACCGACGAGGGAAGCGGGCGGGCAAGCTGCGGGGTGCGAACGGGGGGCCGGCGGGGTCACCGGAGCCATTTACCCGAAGCGTGCTTCGCGGCTCCGGGTAAATGGAGCTGAGGAGGGTCCCTTCCTGGCCGTTCGTCTGGCGTGGCCCTGGGCCGTCATTCTGCTCTTGATCGCCGCGGTCGGATGCGCTCGCAGCGCAACTTCGCTCGGGCCAGCCGGGGCGATGGCAACGGCGTCCGGTCGAGACGGTGTCGTTCTCTTGCTGCCCGCGCAGAAGGCGCCGAGTTCGCTCCAGGGCATTTCCCGGACCGTGCAGGCCATCGTCGACGCACCGCAGATCTACGCGGTCTCGTTCGCTGCGGCCGATCTGTCGGCGCCGATCGCGGCGACGGTGTCGGCTGGCGTCTCGGCCCAGACGCTGGCGATCCCTGACGTGCCCGCGGGGGTCAACCGGGTGATCCTGGTCCAGGGCGAAGACTCCGCGGGCAATCCCCTTCCCGGCGCGATGTGGATGGCGGTGGCGTCGTTCATCCAGCCCACCACGCAGGTCACGCTCGATGCCGGAACGACTGCCGTCGGGAGGGCTTTTGCCCGCTGGTTGCAAACGGGCCAGGATCAGCTGGCCGAGAGCGCGAGTTCCAGCGTGGTCGCCCAGAGCCTGGACGCCATCATGAGCGCCAATCGATTGCCGCACTACAGTTTCGTCGACGCGGCCTCGTGGGCGGATGCCGTGGCGAAGGCGGCCGGGAGCATGAATGTCGGCACGGCCTTCGTGACGCAGCCCGCCGAGGTCGACGTCACGCTCCAGGGAGTGCCGGACGACGCCCCCGCCACTCTCTGGGTCGACGATCCGGCATCTCCGGTGCAGACGGGACTGGCGCCCGCGACGAGCCAGACCGGGACCTTCGCCGTGTCTCCGGTGACGCCGGGCTCGTGGACGGCCTGGGCATCCGTGCCCGGCCTGGGGCTCGCCAGCGCCAGCGTCACGGTCTCGGCCGGCAGCTCGGCATCCGTGACGGTCGCCTTCCCGGGCTGGACACCGGGACCCTCGCTGCCGGTTCCGACCGGAGACTCCGGCGTGGCCACCGACGGTCGTTATCTCTACGTGGTGGGCGGGGTGCTCGAGGGTGGGGCCCAGACGTCCTCGTGCTGGAAGCTGGACACGCAGGCGTCCTCGCCCGCATGGACGGCCCTACCGTCGCTGCCGCCCCAGGCCGGGGCTCGGGAAGGTGCTGCGGTCGCCGTCCTGGGCAACACGCTCTACATGGTCGGTGGGACCGGCGGCGGCATGGATTACGACGATGCCTGGACTCTCGATCTCACCTCTGGATCGGCCTCCTGGGCGCCATTGAACGGGGCGAGCGCCCCGGTTGCCGATTTTCAGGCCCACCCGGCCGTCCCGATGACGGCGATCGCATCGGGCAGCGATCTGCTCGACCTGTGGACCTTCTTCGACGATCAACCGGCTCCGCCCTTCGCCGCGAGCCATTTTGCGAGTTTTGACCCGGGTACGGACCTCTGGACCTACGATCCCGCGGGGCTACCCCCGATGCGTACCCCCAGGAAGCGGGCCGGGGTGGCCGTTTTCAACGGCGCCCTCGTGGTCGCCGGCGGGGATCGCGAGGAGATCGAGCAGGGCTCTGCCGGGTCCGGTACCGCGCTCCCGGCCGTTTCCACCGTCGAGGCGCTTTTGGGGGGAAGGTGGGCCGCCTGGCCCGATCTCCCCGCCGGACGCTCGGAGCTGGCGCTCGCGCAGGCTGGAACCTCCCTGTATGCCGCTGGCGGGGTGACGGCCGACGAGGTGCCCGTGACGGACGTCTACCGCTACGATCCGTCCCTCGGCCAGTGGCTGCCGGCGCCCCCGCTGAGCACGGCGCGGTCTTGCTTCGGCTTGCTGTATGCCGGGGGGCGCCTCTGGGCGATCGGGGGTTCGCCGGCTCACCAGCTCAATCAGGGTACGTATGGCTCGGCCCTGGCGCTCGCGTCGGTTGAAACCCTTCCGGTGGCGCCATGAGGGCCTCCGGCGCGCGACATGGCCGGTGCGATGGCGCGCCGAGGCAGGGGCCTCGCGCCGTTCGGGTCAAGACGATGGCCGTCCTCGGCCTGGCCGTCGGTCTGACCTCCGGGTGCCCGGACAAGGTAACGCGCAGCGTGGCGACCGGCACGGTCGCGAGTCAGGGTAGCACGACGGGGGCCAGCTCCTTGCTGCCGGCGGTCGGTTCCTCGCCGAGCGCGGCGCCGTCCCCCGCGCCGGATGCTCCGCCGTCGCCTTCGCTCCAGGTCACCCTCGATGGGCCGATCCTCCCCACACCGGCGGGCGCTCCGGGGCCCGAGGCCACGCCATGAGTCAGCCGCGCAGCGGCCGGACCCGCCGCCCGGGGGCGCCAGGCCGAGCTGCAAGCTCGGTTTCGGCTTTCGGGATCGCGGCTTCGGGGCTTTGGGCCCTGGGGATCCTGGGCCTGGCTGGCTGCTCGGGCGTCGCCGGGGA
>JAJYIO010000458.1 GCA_021790035.1 bacterium
CACGTCGCGGCAACGGCCAGGATAAGGAGAAGCACAGCCCCGGTCACCTCTAGCGCGATCATCTCAGCTCCCTCCCTCCGTTCGGCCTCCACTGCAGACAGGTGACGGTGAAGGCGGCGGCGGCCGATGCCCGCCGTCAGCTCGCCGAGGTCGCCGCCCGCCAGCTCGAGGCCGACCCTCGCGACATCGTCGCCGCCGACGGCCAGCTCTTCGTCGCCGGCGTGCCCGACCGCGCGATCGCCATCGCCGAGGCCGCGCGCATCGCCTCATACGAGAAGTCCGGCGCTCTCCTCACCGGCCAGGGCAGCTACGTGCCAGAAGGCATCGTGACCATGATCGACCCCGAAACCAAGTTCGGCAACGTCTCGGTGGCCTACCCCTTCGCGGCCCAGGTGGCCGAGGTGGAGGTCGACCTCGAGACCGGCGAGGTGACCGTCCTCAATCTAACTGCGGTGCATGACCTCGGTCGGGCGATCAACCCGATGTCCTGCGAAGGGCAGATCGAGGGCGGGGCGGCCATGGGAGTCGGTCTCGCCCTTTCCGAGGAGATCGTTATGTTCGACGGTCAGATCGCGGCACCGAATTTCCATGACTATGGCATGCCCACCGCCGTCGACGTGCCCCGGATCGTGGTCAACCTGGTCGAGACGATCGACCCGCGCGGACCGTTCGGAGCCAAAGGGGTCGGCGAAGCCGGCATCATCCCACCGCCGGCTGCCATCGCCAACGCGGTCGCTGATGCAACCGGGATCCGTCCCCGCGCCTATCCGATGCGACCCTGGAAGGTGAAGGACTGGATCGACTCCGCAGAGCGATCACATGTGGTCGCCGGGAAGGGTGTGCCCGACGATGGTTGACGTCTACGTACCCGAGACTCTCGAGGAAGCGGTCAGCTTCCTCGGCCTCCACGCGGGCGCTGCGATACCGATAGCAGGCGGCACCGACGCCTTGATCGACATCAGGACCGGCCGGTCCATGCCGGAGTGGCTGGTGGATCTGAGCTCGGTTCCCCGGCTCGGTGACGTCGAGCTCGACGGGGAGGTGCTCAGACTCGGAGCGCTGGTGCGCATCCGAGCGGTGGAGCTCGACCCTGAGCTCGGGAGGCGAGCGACTGCCATCGTCGAGGCTGCCAGAGTGCTCGGCTCCGTGCAGGTTCGCACGATGGCGACGGTGGGGGGGAATCTGTGCCATGCGACGCCCTCGGCCGAGATGCCCCCTTCCTTGCTCGTGCATGACGCGGTGGCCGAGATCGCCGGGGTCGGGGGACGGCGCTCGATCCCCCTGGCCGAACTCTTCGCCGGACCAGGACGGACGACCCTCGGGCCCGACGAGCTGCTGACGTCTCTGCTGGCTCGGGCACCCGCGTCGTCGGCGGGCTCGTGCTACCTCCGCCAGACGGTCCGCTGGTCCATGGACCTGGCCGGCGTCGGCGTTTCGGCATCGGTGGAGGTGGATGGGACAGTGGTGACCGACGCCCGGGTGGCGCTCGCCGCCGTTGCCCCCGTGCCCCTGCTGGTCGAAGCGGCGTCGGAGGCGATCGTGGGCACGAACCTCCCGCCGGAGGCTGCTCGCGAGGCCGGCCGGCGCGCCGCGGCGGCGTGCTCGCCGATCAGCGATGCCAGGGGCACGGCAGGATACCGGCGCGAGGTCGTGTCGGTTCTGGTGCCGAGGGCTCTGCGCATCGCTTGGCTTCGGGCCACGGGAGCCTGGACGCAGGGCGTGCCAGCTCCGGTGAACGGCATGTCGACAGGGGAGGACCTGTGAGGATCGAGCTCAGGGTGAACGGCGACATGTATCGACGGGAGGTGGAGCCGGATCTCACCCTTCTTTCTTTCCTGCGAGACGTGCTCGGCCTGACCGGAACGAAGTGGGGCTGTCTCACGGGCGATTGCGGAGCATGCACTGTGCTTCTCGACGGCGAGCCGGTGGTCGCGTGCCTGCAGCTGGCCTGCCAGGTGCAGGATCGGGAGGTGACGACGATCGAGGGTCTCGGGACCGAAGAGGGCCTCGACGAGGTGCAGGCGGCCTTCGTCTCCAATGGCGCCGCCCAGTGCGGGTTCTGCACCCCGGGAATGATCATGTCGGTCGAGGCGCTCCTTGGGTCCAACCCTTCGCCGAGCGAAGCACAGGTCCGTGAATCTCTGTCGGGGAACCTTTGTCGCTGCACCGGATACAACAAGATCGTCGACGCCGTGCTCCAGGCTGCACAGGACCGACAAATGGCGAACGATGGTTCCTGAGGTCTCTGGGTCGTTGTGGTGGCACCGATCTCCGACCGGATCGGGATCCGTGGGCTCCGCTGGAATCGGCTCCGGTACCGCCGCGCTGGGGTATGACGGCGTGGTTGTCTCGTAACGGCGCACGAGAGAATTCGTGTGCAGTCAGAACGTTCTTGATCTGGGAGGTTCCTGATGGACTTCGATTACGACGAGGACCAGCTAGCGCTCCGTGAGCTTGCCTTGGACGTTGCGGCAAGCGTCGACGACACCTATTGGCAAGAGGTGGACGAGCATCACCGCTTTCCCCGTGAGTTCTGGGAGACGCTGGCCAAGCGCGAGCTGCTCGGAATCTCCGTGCCGGAGGAATTCGGCGGAAGCGGCAAGGGCCTGCTGGACATGGTCATCGCGGTCGAGGCGCTCGCCGAAGGCGGCGCGGGCATGGAGGGCGGCTCGCTGTTCGTGAGCGGCCCTGTCTTCGGCGGATGCCTGCTGACCCGTCACGGCAGCCGACCGCAGCAGGAGGCATACTTGCCCGGGCTGACCTCCGGCGATCTCTGGGCCGGAGCTTTCACCGAACCTGATTCTGGTTCGAACATCACGACGATCCGCACCAATGCGGTGTTGTCGGACGACGGCTACCGGATCAACGGTCAGAAGATGTTCATCTCTCTGGTGGCCAACGCGAATCGCATCGTCGTGATGGCAAAGAGTTTAGATCTCG
>JAJYIO010000459.1 GCA_021790035.1 bacterium
ACAGCGCCCGGCCCACGTCGGGACCGCTTCCCGGCGTGAGCTGCCCTGAACCCAGATCGTCTGAGCTGAGGATCGTGGACCTGCCGGGCCAGGTGGTCGGTGCCGTGCTGATGATGCCCGACAGCGAGAGGGACCGCGGTTTGGGACGGATGTTGTCGGTGACGTCCGAGCCGACCTCGACCGGGTGGCTCGTCACCTCGGCTTCCCGCTTGTGGCCCTCGCCGATCGTGGCGTCGATGGTGAGCGTCGTCGCCACGCGGGGCGGCATCGGCGGGAAGGTGATGACCACCGGTACCGGTGTCATCGCGGCGCTCTCTGGCATGGACTACCTCACGTGCCGGGTCGTCGCGACGCCTTCGGGCATCTCCTATCGCACCTGCCGCGGCATCGTGCGGGCGGTTTGCGCCAGGTGCTTGCGCACGGTGTCGTGCATCGCGCCGGCCACGGCGTGGCCGACCTGGAAGGGATGCGCGCTCGCGCCGACCGTGACGGTGACCGGCGCGTGGAGGTTGAGGGTCTGGTGGCTGGTGGAGGTCGTGCTGCTCCCTGGCGTCACGCCGGCCAGCGCCCCGCCGGCAGCGAATGCCGGAACCAGGAGGCCGATACCGGGGATCTGGCGGATCAGTGCGATCGCCTTCTGCGGTAGGCTCTCGATGTCCCGCAGCACGCCGGATACCCAGGCCGAGAAGGCCATCCGGATCCCGTTGAGGAATCCGCCGAGCACCTTGCCCGTCGCATTCCAGACGGCGCCGATTTTCCCCGCCAGGCCGCCCAGCCAGTGGAAGATCTCGAAGATCACCGACTTGCCGCCGTGGAAGCCGACCCAGAGGTCCTGCACGATGAGGATCAGGGCCGCGATGGCGGCGCCAACCGCGAAGATTGGCCAGGTAAGCGCGATCCAGGGGACCAGGGCCGCCCAGGTCGAGGTCGCCCAGGCCACGACTGCCGGGATGACCGCTGCCCAGATGAATGCGGCCAGGGCGGTGAGGCCCACGACCAGCGCGCCTGGGGCCAGGGCGATGAGCGCGAACTTGAGGGCCTCGAAGACGACCCGGAGCGCCGTGGCAGCCGCCTGGTTCCGCTGAAAGAACTCGGTCACCCGGCTGATCCCTCCGGCCAGGCCGCTGACCGCGCCCATGACCGCTTCGAGCGCGGGGGCCAGCGCCTCGACGAGTTCGTCGGCCACGACCTCGAGGTTCGCCATCATGCGCTGCCAGGCGGGGATCAGGCCGCGGTTCATGATGCCGTACATCCGCTCGAGGGTGCCGGTGGCGTTGTGGGTCTTGTTCTCGATGCGGTCGAACGCCGAGCCCAGCTTGCCCGCGATCGCCAGCGCCTGCGTTGCGTTCTCGAGCCCGAAGAGCTGCTTGAAGACGCCAGCGCGCTGGGTCATCGTCATTCCCTTGGTCTTCTCGATGACCTTGCGGATGATGTCCACCAGCGACCGCATCCGCCCGGAAGCGTCGACGATGTCACCGTGCGAGAGGCCGAGCACCTGGAGCATGTTCTCGCCCTTGCCGGCATGTGCTGCCAGCTCGCCGAGGCCGGCCGCCTGCAAGCGCCGCTTGAAGACGCTCATCGGCGCCGCGATCTTGAGCGCCATCGTGCGTAGGCTGGCGCCGGCACTGGAATCCTTGATGCCGGCCTGGCCGAGCACGGCCGTCAGCGAGCCGAGGTCCTCGAGCGACTGGCCCAGAGCGTGGAAGGTCGTCGCCGAGTACTTCATGGACTCGGCCAGCTGCCCCACCTTGATGCCGCCCAGATCGTGCACCATCGCGATGACGTCGCCCACGTGGGCCGCCGCGGTGGACTTGCGGCCGCTGGAGTCGGTCACGATCTTGCCCACGTCCTCGCCGTAGAAGGCGCGGGTCGTGGCTCCGATGATCTGGGTGGCGGTGCCGGCGTCCGTCAGACCCGCTCGGGCGAGCTTCACTGCGATAGGCGTCATCTGCTCGACCTGGCTCTTCCCGAAGCCCTGGGAGGCCAGTTCCTGCATGGCCTCACCGATCTCGCGTGGGGTACGGCCGAGCTGACGGGCCCAGTCGAGGGCCTTGCCCCGCAACTCGTCGATGCCGGCCTGCGACTCGCGCATCGCGGCGCCGGTCTTCTGCATCGTCTGCTGGAAGTCGGCGTAGTTCTCGGTGGCCTTCTCGGCCGCGAAGATCGCGGCCATCGTGCCGCCCAGGGCCAGGGCGGTCTCCTTGAGGTGGCCGAGCAGCTTGCCACCGAAGCCCCTCTCGCCTTCTTCTTCGGCAAGCTGGGCGCTCCAGGTGGCATGCAGTTGGCCGAGGCTCTGGAGCCGCGGATCGGCAGCTGTGGCGCCCAGGCGCGTCATCTCCTTGATTGACGTCGCAAGCGCGTTGACCCGCTCCCGCGTGCCATCGAAGGCCTTGCCGAGGACCTTGGCCTGCTCGTCGATGACCGCCAGCTCCTCGGGCACGCGGGCAAAGACCTGGGCGATCCGCTCGCCCGCCGCAGCTCCGGCCTTGCCGATCAGCTCGAGGCCGCCCCGGGCGTTGGCCACCGCTCCCTCGACCCTGTCCACGCTGCCCGTGTCAATCTGGAACCCGAACTTCGCCAGCAGTTCTCGAACGATCATCCGCAACTCCGATCATCAGGCGATCCCGAGGATCGCCCGCCGACACTCGTCAGGCCCCACCTTCCGCCCGGATCCGTGCGATCTCGTCGGCGGCCCGCTGCGCCTCGATCCGCACGTCGAGCGCCTCGTTGGCCAGAATCAGATCGCGCAGGCTCCAGTGGGTCTCAAGCTCTTGCAGCGTGGCCACCCGCTCGACGACCAGGCGCCACGCCGGCCAGAGGAGATCCTCGGGGATCTCTATACCGAGGTCGTCGTCGGGCCCTTGCCCACCAGGCCGACGACGCCGGAGAAAAAATCGTTGAAGTTGTGCGTGACGACCTCCTTGAGCAGCGGCGGCA
>JAJYIO010000460.1 GCA_021790035.1 bacterium
TGGCGCAGGACGTTGCCCGCGTGATCGACCAGCAGGTATTCGGTCTTCTCCTCGTACGCACGGGCGCCGCGGCCGCACATCTGGATCCAGAGCCCGGTGCTCTGCGTGGGCCTGGCGACAATTACCGCGCCCAGGCGAGGGAGGTCCCAGCCTTCGGTGAAGAGGCCGACATTCGAGATGACGTCGAGTTCCCCTCGGGCGAGCATCTCGAGGTAGGTCTTGCGGACGTCCGGATCGGTGTCCGCGTCGACGTGGACCGCCCGGGCGCCTACGCCGCAGAGGGCCTGGGCCAGGTGCCGCGAATGCTCGATCGAAGCCGCGAAGGCCACCGAGACGCGACCCCGGACGATGCGGCCCCAGTGCTCGGCCACGCTGCCGATGAGCCGGGGCGTGTCGACGCGCAGGACCAGATCCTTGCGGTTGTAATCGCCGGCCGTGGTGCGGACGCCGACCAGGTCCGGCTCGGACGGCGCGAAGACCCGCGGCGGCACGAGGATGCCCAGCTCGGTCAGCTGGCTGGGGGTGGCGATCTCGACCAAGTCGGTGAAGACGTCGCCGAGGCCTCGGCCATCGGTCCGATAGGGCGTCGCCGTGAAGCCGAGGATCGTCGCACCGGGCAGGCGCTCGAGAAGCTGGCGATAGCTGGCCGCCATCGTTCGGTGGGCCTCGTCGATGATCACGATGCTGGCGGGTGGGACGGCCCGGCGCAGGAGGCTCTGGACGCTGGCAACCTGGACCGGCCAGCAGGGCTGCGCCTTGCGCCCGGCCTTGATCACGCCGTGCGAGACGCCGCAGGCCGTGAGCTTGGCGCTGGCCTGGTCCAGGAGCTCCTCGCGGTGGACCAGGACGAGGCCGTTGCCGCCCTTGGCCACCGAGGCGGCCAGGATGTTCGAGAAGACGACCGTCTTGCCGGCCGCCACGGGCGCCACGGCCAGGATCCGCTTGTGACCGGCACGCAGCGAGCGGCGCAGGGCCTCGATGCCCTCGGCCTGATACGGGCGCAGAGTGAAGGTCATCATTCCTCCCTGGAAGGGTCAGAGGGGCGCGCGATCGCGGCCGTCCGCAGACCACGAAGGTCCGGTGGGCGTCGGATCGGGTGAGGATCAGGGTGAGAGGCCAGTCAGACCCCTCACCCCGGGCGGGTTAGGTGTCTTCCAGCACCTGGAACCTGTTCAACGCGAATCGACCGTAGCTGGGCCTGAAATCTCCGATTCCGACGAGCCGCCCAGCGTCTTCGATGGCCGATCGTAAGTCGTCAGGACGGATGTACTCGGGAACGAGGATCTGGATGACGAATTCGGCCTCCCAGCCAACGAGCATCGCCGGCCGCGCACGCGTTACGGACGCGCGTTGGACTTGGACGCGGCGCCGATCGAGGAAGTCCCAGGAAGTGCAGCCGAGCGAAGCCACCTCGGTCAAGGAGACGACCCCTGCGCGATAGAGGTCCATTGCACTCTTGCGCGGCGAGCGAGGATCCTGCCGATACCTGGCGGCACCGATGAGGGCCTGGCGAACGTACTCACCAGGGATGCCCAAGGTGCCGTCGGAACACCGGTAGACGTATGCCTCGACATTGTCCACCTTCTTTGTCGCTGATCCCTTGGCCGCCGCAGCCTTCTCGGCGACGTCTTCAACGCTCCACCTGTGGAAGAGGAGGTCGGACGTCCCGTGGAGCAAGACCTCTGCACGGTAAGGGCGCGCCGCGCCGATATGGAACTCGCCGTCGTTGCTCGGTTCAAGAACCACCGACTGCGTCGAATTTGTCACTTTGCTCGTCCTTTCCTCGAAACTCCGCCAAGGGGACCCTTGCCAAACCCAGCCATGCCGCGCCGCACCGGACCACGGCTAGGCTAGCCGCGCCGTGCCACGCCAAACCTCGCCAAGGCGAGTGGGCCGAAAGGGTGCCTTTCTTGGGCGGTGCTGAAGTGCTAGAAATCGATGTCGTCCGGATCCTCGTCCACAGGGGGCGGCGCGACCGGAGCCGGTGCAGGTGTCGCCGCCTTGGGCTTCCGGGAGCGCGAGGCCTCGCTGGTAGCTGACGGAGGCGCTGCAGCTGGGGCTTGCCGTGCTGGCCGCGGGGGCGGGGGCGGAGTGTCGCGGATGACTCGCTGGACGGCCGACACGCGCGTTCGTTCAGGTCGCTTCTCGTCCACGCTCACGATCACGTATGCTTCGGCACCGACGAATTGTTCGATATCGATCGGCTCCTCGGGATCCGGGGCATAGCCGAGGAGGGCCGTTGCCCAGCCGTAGACCTTGGACTTCGCCGACCAAGCCAAGCTCGTGAAGGCCTCGATGACGTCGCCGTAGTGGGGACCTTCGCTGTAGATGGTGAACCGCCACTCCGCTCCGTCTGTCTCCCCGCCCTTGCCGTCGGGGATCGTCTTGGGAGCGATGCTCGATACCTGGCAGTAGTAGGTTCCGGGGCTGACTGTTCGATACTCGGACTTCCGGGTCATCAGTGACATGCGCGCTGTCCTTTCTTGATGCCGGCGCTCACCGGCAGGAGGGTCAGGCTGCCGGTGGCGCCGGCTATGGTGACCGTGGCGGCTGTGGCACCGGCAGGTCGTCCGGCGGCACCAGGCCATCGGGTGCGCAGGTCGTGATCTCGAGGTTGATCCCGCGGTTCGCCTTGTCCTCGGTGCCGCCCGTGATCTCGGTGATGACGGCGAAGGCCTCGCCGTTGCGGCCGTCGAGGATGCCGAGGTGGTAGAGGTGCCAACAGACCTTGCCGGCGGTCGAGGACTTGGTGGACGGCAGGTGGCCGAGGATCACTGCGGTCTCGCGGTGAACAACCTTGATGGCCTGGGCAAACTGCTCGAGGAACCTCGGGCCATCGGGATTCTGCTGGTCCCACTCCAGGTCCAGGCGATCGCCAGGCTTGAGACGGTCCCAGGGGATCCCGTCGTGGTAGGTTGTGCCGACCACCT
>JAJYIO010000461.1 GCA_021790035.1 bacterium
GCCTTTTGTTGGGCACTTGTCGGGCACCGCGCGGTAACATGGCAGCTTATCGCGAGAAGAGGTGCATACGACCGTGTCCGATCGCCCGAACGCCAGCTCCAGCCGGGATGACTGGCAGGCGCGCATCCCTGGCCTGCTCCTGACGGTGTCGAAGCCGGCTCGCTACCTCGGAAACGAGTGGGGAGCGGTCCGCCGGTCGTGGGATGAGACGTCGGTTCGCTGGGCGCTGGCATTTCCGGATATTTACGACGTCGGCATGAGCCACCTGGGCAGCAAGATCCTGTACCAGGTCATCAACCGGATGCCGCACGCGCTGTGCGAGCGCGTCTATGCCCCCGCCCCGGAACTGGAAGCCCTCATGCGCCGCGAGGGCATTCCCCTCTTCGCACTGGAATCCCGGCGCCCCCTCACCGATTTCGACGGGATCGGGTTCTCGCTCTCTTACGAGCTCACCTACACCAATTTGCTCAACATGCTGGCGCTGTCCGGAATCCCGGTGGAACGAAGCGAGCGGGAACGGTCGACTCAGTCGGATGGCCGCCCCTGGCCGCTGGTCTTCGCCGGCGGTCCCAATGCATTCAACCCCGAGCCTTTCGCAGATTTCGTGGACTTCGTCGTGGTGGGCGATGGCGAGGAGGTGGTGTTTGACCTCGCCGACGCCTTCGTGGCCCTCAAGGCCGGCGGCCTCGACCGCAACGAGTTCTTGCAGGGCCTTTCGAAGATCCGGGGCGTGTACGTGCCCCAGTTCTACGACTGCGAGTACGAGGGTCCCGGTCGCCCGATCCGGCGCTGGATCGTCGCGGACGGCGCTCCTTTTCCCGTCCGCAAGAACGTCGTCCGGGAGCTTCGCGCCGACTATCACCCCACCGCGGCTCCGGTGCCGTACCTCCCGATCATCCACGATCGGGTTCCAACCGAGGTGCGGAGGGGGTGCGACGCTGGCTGCCGGTTCTGCCAGGCCGGATTCATCTACCTGCCGGTGCGCGAGCGCAAGGCCCAAGAGGTCGTCGACCTCACCAGCTCGACGATCCGCTGCACGGGCTACGAGGAGTACAGCCTGTTCTCGCTCTCGAGTGGCGACTACACGCAATCGGCCGAGGTGGTGAAGCCCCTCACCGAAGCCAACAGCCCGCTAGGGGCAAGCATGAGCCTGCCCAGCCTGCGCGTGGACTCCTTCTCGCTGCAGATGGCCACGGCCGCTCAGCACCTTCGCAAGAGCACTTTCACCTTCGCGCCCGAGGCCGGCTCCCAGCGACTCCGCGACATCATCAACAAGAACATCACCGAGGACGAGATCCGGTACGCCATTCGCGAGACCTACCGTGCCGGCTGGCAGACGCTCAAGCTTTATTTCATGATCGGCCTGCCGGGCGAGACGCACGAAGACGTGGCCGAGATCGTTGCCCTGGTCGACAAGATCAAGAAAGACTGCGCCGAGATCCGCCGGCAGGACGGTGCCGCGGAAGGCGAAACCCGGCCGGCGGGCCGGACGTACCCGCCCATCCGGATCCACCTCACGGTCTCGACCTTCGTCCCCAAGCCCCACGTGCCCTTCCAGTGGCGGGCCCAGGATGGCCTCGCGGACGTCGCTGCCAAGCAGGCTTTCCTCTTTGCGGAGATGAAGAAGCGCGGGGTGAAGGTCAGCGCGCACGACCGCTTCACCAGCGAGCTCGAGGCCGTGCTGTCCCGGGGCGATCGCCGGGTGGGACGCATGGTCAAGCGAGCCTGGGAGCTCGGAGCCGCTCACGACGCCTGGTCCGAGCATCACCGCCCGGACCTCTGGCGCCAGGCGGCGCAAGAGACGGGCATCGACTTCGAGTTCTACGCACACGGCCGCTGGAGCTACGACTGGATCCTGCCCTGGGATGTCATCGACTCGGGCGTCGACAAGCGCCACAACAAGTACGACGACGAGCAGTCCGAGCGGTGCATCACGATGGATCATTGCACCCGGAAGTGCTGGGGTTGCGGGGTTTGCTTCAAGTTCGACACCGGCCACGACCTCGCCGGGACCGCGCTGCCCAAGATCGATTGCTCCGCGCCGCCTGCGCCCCCTGACTGGGAAATCTCCTCCCATCACCCTCCCCACGACAAGGTCCAGCGGCTGCGCTGCCGGTTCATAAAGGATGGCGACCTGCGCTTCATCAGCCACCTCGACCTCATGCGCCTCTTCGAGCGCGCCCTGCGGCGGGCCGCGCTGCCGGTGGCGTTCAGCTCGGGCTTCAATCCGCACCCGGCCCTCGAGTTTGCGGCGCCGCTGGCTCTGGGCGTTACGAGCGAAGCCGAGCTCGTCGACATCTACCTGGGCGAGGCGGTCGATCCCGCGGCGTTCTGCAGGCGTCTCAATTCAGCTCTACCGGACGAGGCCAGGATCCTCGAATGTCGGGAGCTGGCGATCGGCGGGCCGTCGCTGATGGCCCTGGTCGACGAGGCCAGCTACCGGGTCCGCCTTGCCAGTCCCGTCTCGCATGATCTCTGGCGGGAGTTCACGGCCCGCCAGGAGATACCCTTCGTCAAGTCGGGCAAGACGGGTCGCCGCACGGTGGACCTCCGCCCGCTGATCCGGGCGGTCCTCCTTGAGGACGATCGGACGGTTCGCTTGCGCCTGGCGGCGGGCAGCCGGGGGAACGCCAAGCCTGACGACGTGATCTCGGCCATGGGGGATTTTCTGGGCCAGGATCTGCGCTCGATCGCCATACGGCGACTCGACCTCCTCGTCCTGGACGGGCCAACCCTGGCGCTCGTGGACGGGGGGGCGGCCGCCGGGGGCCACGGTGACGAGTGGCGAGGCGAGGATGCCTCGGGGGACGCCGTGCTGTCCAGCGCCGAGAGCTAGCCTGGATTATTCACGGCTCGCGTAGCGAGACCGAGCAGATCGGTCCGGATGCGAGGCGCACAAGGCCCGAGGGACGCAGCGTACTTGAACAGT
>JAJYIO010000462.1 GCA_021790035.1 bacterium
AGCGGGGGGTAGTTTGCGGGGGGCAAGGCCCCCTGCAAGTCCCTGCCCCGAAGGGGAGAAGTTTCCAGTGAGTCCCCCACCGGCTGCGCCGACACTCTCGAATGAAACGCCACCTGCCGAGCTGGGCTACGCAGCAGCTTGCCCGCAGCGGGGGGTAGTTTGCGGGGGGCAAGGCCCCCTGCAAGTCCCTGCCCCAAAGGGGAGTTTCTAGTGAGACTCAAAGGCGCCGTTCTCGCGGCCGCGATCGCCCTCGCGCTGGCTGGCTGCGAGAGCCCGCTGTACTGGTTCGTCCAGCCCAAGAAGCTGTACGTGGCGGTCTCGACGACCCACGCGCTCTACGTCCTGGATCGCGGCGGCCTCCGGAGCACCTGGCAGCAAGTCTGGCTTTCGGACGCCCCGACCCGCCTGGCCTACGTGCCTGGCCGCGACGAGATCCTCGCCCTCGAGCCGGCCGCCCGGGCGGTCGCCGTGATCTCCCCGCAGTCCAACTCGGTGACCGCCACCGTCGGGACGTCCGGCCAGGGCACGGACCTGACGGTGTCGGCAGACGGCAACGACGCCTTCGTGGCCGACTCCACGGACGCTACCGTCACCCGCATCAACCTCGCGAACTTGACGGTCGACAAGATCTTTTCCTACGCGGGCTCCAACTTCGTACCGGTGGCGATCGCCGCCAACCCTGCGGCCGCCTCCGATGTCTACGTGGTTTCGTCGACCGGCCAGGTGTCGGTCATCCGGGGCGACATCCAGGACGCCACGAGCTTCGCCCTGCCAGGCGCCGTCAAGCCAGCGCGCATCGTGGCTGGCCCCGCTCAGGATATGTACGTGACCGACTCCGGCGCCCCGTACCTCTTCCACATCACCGATCCGAGCAACCCGCAGGCCGAGCAGATTCCGATCTCGGGGGCGGGGGGCAACCCGTACGATCTGGCGATCGCACCCGACGGCACGGTCTACCTGACGATTCCCGACTCGGGAAAGGTGATCAAGCTCGTCGAGTCGAGCCACTCGGAGACCCCTTACGACACCGGGGGCAGCTCGCCCAAGGCCATCGTCGCCGACAGTGCTGGGATCTACATCGCCAACGAGGACAGCAACCAGGTCGTGGCCATGACGTTCTCCGGCACGGACCTCCTCGAGCCGCAGATCATGGATACGCTGCCCGGCCCGCCGGTCGATTTGCTGTCGATCTGACGGAACTTCGCTCGCAGCCAGCCGGGCGAAGAAGTCAAGCCAGAAGGGCTCGAGACCGACCTTCGATTGGCCAGACAGGAACCCGAAGCGTACTTCCCTACGGGAGGCGACGGGGCGCAGGTCGAATAGGTCGAAACCAGATGGAACGGGCCCAAGGGCCCGTCAGAAATTAAAGCAGGCAACGTCGGATCAGCGATCGTGACCAGGCCTCCTCTCCCAGGGTGCCCTTGCCTAGGTTATTTAGCGGCGAGCCCTAAAAGGGGAGCGGCCGGGTGGGTGCCCGGCCGCGTTGGGGTGGGGTTTGGGGTATTATCGGGTTTCGGCGGAGTGCTCTCACGCCCGAGAAATCTTTGAAACCATCCTGACAGATTTAATCCTGTTTGGCAATATCGTAACCGTCTCTTAATATTTCCAGGGCAAGCGAGCCCCGGACAAGCGCCCCCCGGCCAGCGCGCCTTCAGAGCCGGGTCTTGGAGTCGAAGGCGTCGCGCAGACCGTCGCCGAAGAAGTTCCACGCCACGGTCGTCACCACGATGGCGACGCCCGGCACGAGCATCCAGGGGTGCATCAGCAGGTCGGACACGTTCAGGGCGGGCTGGAGCATGTTGCCCCAGGACGCGTCCGGCGGCTGCACGCCCAGGCCCAGGAGGGAGAGGAAGCTCTCGGCATAGATGTAGCCGGGAATGGAGAGCGAGATCGAGATCACGATCCAGCTCGCGGTCTGCGGGATCAGGTGCTTGATGATGACCCAGAGATGGCTCGCACCCGCGGCCCGAGAGGCCTCCACGTACTCCTGGGATCGCAGCGAGAGGACCATGCCGCGGATGACGCGAGCCAGTCCCGCCCAGCCCAGGAAGGAGAGCAAGATCGTGATGAGGAAGAACCGCTGGGTCGAAGACAGCGACCACTTGTAGGTCGCCCCGAAGAGGGCCAGCAGCAGGTAGAAGGTCGGGAAAGCGAGCACCGTCTCGATGATCCACGACAGCACCGTGTCGACCGCACCGCCGAAATACCCCGCGATGCCCCCCAGGACGGTACCGACCGGGATCACGATCGCCAGCGCGACCAGCCCGACGGTCAGCGAGACCCGGGCCCCGAAGAAGAGCCGGCTGAACAAATCTCGCCCGCTGGCGTCGCCCCCGAGCAGGTAGAACCGCGTCCCGGGATCGGTGATGCCGATGAAGTGGAGGTCCGACGGGATCAGGCCCCAGAGCTTGTAGGGCTCACCGTGCACGAAGAGGTGGAGCGGATACCGCCTGGACGTATCCTCGTGCCACCCACTGAGCGGGGCCGCCGAGATGGCGCCGGTGGACGAGAACAGACTCTGGAGATTCTCGGTCTCCTGCCAGTTGTAGATGAAGGGCATGTGCCAGTGCCCCTTGGTATCGCGAAGGTGAATGGCCGCGGGCGGCTGGAAGGCCCGGGTGCGATCGACCGAGGTCATCGTGTAGGGCGCGAAGAAGTCCGCGAAGACCATCAAGAAGTAGAGAACCGCGAGAACCCACATCGCGAAGACGGCCATCTTGTGGCGCCGGAATCGCCGCCACACCTTGCGTCCGGAACTCACCGGCGGCGGTAGATCCTCGGCCGGGCGATCCAGTGCAGGAAGCTTCGTCTCGGTTGCCATCGCCTACGCCTCGAGCCGGATCCGGGGATCGGAAAAAGCCAGGAGCACGTCGGCCAGCAAATTTCCCATGAGCAGCATCAGCGCACCGATCATCAATCC
>JAJYIO010000463.1 GCA_021790035.1 bacterium
CGGTCGCGGTGGCAACGTACCGGGCCAGGTCCCTCCTCGAACTGGGCATGCGTTCCCTCCCTGTGGCTGGCGGTCGGCACCGCAGCACCTGGTGATCGTTATATACCGGATCCCGCCCTCTCGTCGCGCCCGCTCGAGGCCGCTCGGAGCTGGGATCGCACGCCGCCCGGTGAAGGGGATCCAGCCCGGGTACAAAGGTACGAGCCTGGGGTCAAAGGCCGACCTCGACAGGCGACAGTCCCGACGCCAGCACGATCCGCAGCCACCGCAAGAAGAGGATACGCCGCAGTGCCAGTCGACCGCACCCCGGAAAAGCCCAAGCAGCCGGCTCCCTTCGACGGCTTCGGCATCGCGCTCGAGGAACGCCACACCGCCAGGATCGAGCGCATCGTGGACGCCTACGAGGCACAGATCGTCTCCCACCTCGAGGAGGACTACCAGCACACGACCCGGTGGAGCGATCGCATTGCCGATCACATGGCGGCCTTCGGCGGAAGCTGGCCCTTCATCATCCTCTTCGCGCTCTTCCTGGCCGGCTGGATGGTGCTCAATACTTTGATCCTGACCGGTCCGGCCCGCTTCGATGGCCCGCCCTTCATCCTCTTGAACCTGGTCCTGTCGTTCACCGCGGCCTTCCAGGCGCCGATCATCATGATGAGCCAGAATCGTCAGGCCGCCCGCGACAAGCGCGAGGCCATCATCGATTTTGCCGTCAACTACAAGGCCGAGGCCGAGGTCGACGACATGCAGCAGCACCTGCACGCCATCGAGGCCCGGCTCGATCGCATGGAGCGGATGCTCATGCTGGCAGGGCGATCGGACGTGGCGGATCTCGCTCCGACGGTCGATACGGTTGCCGGAACGACCGAGGGCCAGGCCTGAACCGGAACTTTCCCTGCAGCTACGCCGGCAAGGAGCGGCCGCTCGACTCGAGCCCGTTTGGATGCGGACAGGCCAGGCTCAGATCGACCGCAACCCGTCAGGAGGGCAGGACGCCGAGCAAGGCCACCAGGACGCCCATCAGGCTCTCGCCCGCGATGACCCCCGAGCTGACCGGGATGAGGTAGGTCTTGGCGCTGTTCGGATAGAACTTTTGCCATACCGTCCCGATGAGAGCGCCCAGGAACATGGAGATCGAATTCCAGGCCGGGATGACCATCGCCAGGCCCAGGCCCATGGCCGATGGAATGAACGGCTTCGCCTTTGCCGGGAGCACCATCTCGAGCAAGGGGATCAGGATCCCGATGCCGCCGCCGATGACCAACCCCAGGCGAGCCACGGGGTGCAGGCTGCCGATGCCCTTGGCCAGGAGCAAGGCGACGCCGGCCCAGACCTGGGCGGCGGGAGCTGGAAACTTGTCCGAGCCCAGCGCAGCCGCCGTGGGCACCAGGACATAGAACATCGGCACGACGACGGCCGTTCCGATGAAGACCCCGGCGAGCTGGGCGAGGAACTGCTTGCGCGGATTTGCACCCAGCAAGTAGCCGCTCTTGAGATCGGTGAGGAGATCCGCCGAGCTCGCGGCAGCGCCCGCCGTCACCGAGGCGGTCATCAGATTGATGATCGTGTTGCCGGGAGCCAGCAGGCCATAGGTCAACTGGGTGATCTTGCCCATGGCGCCGATCGGAGTGGTGTCGGTTTCACCCGTCGCCCGGCAGGCAACGAGGGAGAGGAAGAAGGTCATGACGACCGCCAGGACGCTCATCCACGGAGTGACGTGGAAGGCAAAATGCATGATCGCCAGGATGCCGAGCGCCGCGATGCCGGTGCCGGTCCAGAACCAGGTCGAGGGGACCTCGATCGCCGCCAGGGGATCGTCCTCCCCGGATGCCGAAGCCCCGGCACGGCGCGGTGTGAGCGCCCGGACGACCGTCTTCCACTGCACGAGGAACGTGAACAGGCCCGAGGTCACCATGAGCGAGGCGCCGGTCCAGAGGCTCCAGCTCACGATGCCCCGATAGCCGAGCGAGGGAATGGCGCCCGGGAAATGCGTCCACACGTAGGGAGCCGCGATGGCGTAATTGGCGATGGCCCCGAGCAGCAGGCTCCAGCCGACCTTCCAGCCCATGATCGCCCCGGCGGCGATCATGATGGCCGAAGCCTCGAAGGACAGCGTCCACTTCATGCTGCTCTTTCCAGCGATCGTCAGGCCCCCAATGGGATACATATCCGGCAGGGTGAAGCGACTCGCAAACGCCCGCAGGGCGGCCGGCGCCTTGGCAAAACCGCTTAGCCAGGCGTTTCCGTCGCGAAACCAGGCGATCGTCGCCCCGACGGCCATCGAATAGAACAGCGATCGGGCTTGCTTGAGGGCTTCGTCGCCCCGCTGATGCAGGGCTCGCAGCGTGGCCGCCGCCGCCGTGCCCGACGGGAAGCGGAGCTGCTCGATGTTGATCATCTGGCGCTTCATCGGGATGGCGAGCATGACCCCCAGCAACGCCAGAAAGAACGTCCATCCCATGAGGGTCCAGAAGGGCAGCTGCGTGTGGGTGATCATGAGATAGGCCGCGACGGCCGAGACCATCGTAGATCCGGTGGAGTAGCCAGCGGACGACGCCGTGGACTGCATCGCGTTGTTCTCGAGGATCGACATGTCCGTCTTGACGAGCACCGGGGCGATCTTGCGCAGCGACGTCCAGATGGCGTAGGACAGGATGCACGCGGTGATGGCGACGCCCAGGCCCCAGCCGGTCTTGAGGCCGACGTACAAGTTGGACAGCGACATGATGGCGCCGAGGAAGGCCCCCATCACGACCGACCGCACCGTGAGCTGCGGCATGTCATCACCCTGGTAGACGTTGCGGAACCACTCGAGCTCGAGCTCGCGGCCCGTGGGCTTCGTTGTCTCGACCGAAGGTTCGAGGTCAGGGGCGGAAACGGACATCAATCACTCCTGCGCCGTGCCGTACGACTA
>JAJYIO010000464.1 GCA_021790035.1 bacterium
GGTCTCCATCGTGGCCGGGCTCACCCCGCCGAGGCCCTGGACGTGGAATCCCGGGTGCAGCTCGACGTCGTGGAGCAGCACCTGGGCCGGCGCCGGGGCCACCTGCGCAGCCGAAAGCTGCCCCAGTTGCTTGCCCGACTGCGCCGCCTGCGAGCAACCCGCCAGCATCACGCCCGCGAGCCCGAGGCCGAGAATCGTACGGTGCATCATCATCTTCTCTCCTCTACTCGCTAGGGGCACGAAATGGTGCTCTCATCCACGGCGTTGCCGTTGGCGGCATCGCCCCAGACGTCCCAGGTCGGCGTGTTGCCCCAGTTGTACGTGCCGTCGGTCGGAATCAGATCCCAGCTGTAGTTGGAGGAGTCCTGGTACTGCCAGCCCCACTGGTTGTTCGCCGAGTAGCCGTTGGGGCAGCCGCCCCAGCCGTCGGCTCCCACCGAGGCCTGGTCGAAGCCCGGGGTGCTGGCGTAGGCGTTGTTGGCGTCGACGGCCCAGCTAGCACCCGTGCTCTTGTTGTACCAGTAGAAGTACCAGGAGTTGCCTCCGTTGTGGGTGAACAGGGCGTCGAGCGTGTCCCCCGTGGTGAAGTTGCCGCCGCCGCAGTAGTACGTGTAGGCCCCGTTCTGGTCGCTGATCTCGTACGAGATGTAGTGATTGCCGGTGCCGTTGTAGATCAGCCAGCCTACTCCGTTGTAATAGTTGGAGTTGGTGTTGAAGTAGCCGCGGACGTGGGTGAACGAGACCACCCCGCTGCCGACGTCACCGCCGGGGCCGTAGGTCCAGAACTGGAGCCCGTCGGCGCTACCCAGTGCGCTCACCCATGAGGAGAAGGTGTGGGCCCCTGCGCCTGAAGCCAGGGCGGGTCCGGCGGCGAGGGCCAGCGTCGCTCCTGCAAGGGTCGCGATCAGTCCCAGTCGCTTCTTCTTCGAACCGCGGTCCATCTGCTTCGCCTCCACTTTCCGCATCCTTGACCGGTCCCCGAATCTCTTACCGGTCCCATCCCCACCGTGGATTTACGCTTGCCTCACTCTTTGTTCCCGGTGTTGCATCAAGCTAACTTCCTGATTCTTCAAAACTGCATTCAGTGTTTATTGTTGCTTCACGACACCGGGTTCTCGGTCGCTTCCGTTCAAGACCGTCGTTCCCGCGGAATATGACGCGAAGATGAACTCTTGACTGCCGCGATTTGAACCGGCCGAGAGTTACCGGATCGTCCGCATCGACATGGATCGCAGAGCCGGGTGGAGGTATTAGAGGGGATGGCCACAACCAGAGAGTAGAGCGGAGATGAGCGCATGGCCTCGCTTGCCGTCATGATCGGGCTTCTGGTGGTCCTGGCGTTCGCCCTGGCATACGCCGGCCAGAGTTACTGGGCGTGGGTCGCTCCGGTGGGCATCGGCCTGGTCGGTTGGGGCGAGCGCGCTCAATGGATGAACGTCGAACTGTGGATCGCCTGGGCGGTCTTCCTGTCGGTGGCGACCGTCTTCGGATTCAAACCCTTGCGCCGAAATCTCATCAGCTCGCGCCTGCTGGCCCCGATGGCCCGCGTGCTGCCACGGATGAGCGAAACCGAGCGCGCCGCCCTCGAGGCCGGAACGGTCTGGTGGGACGCCGAGCTCTTCACCGGAGATCCGAGGTGGCTGACCCTGCTGGATTTCAAGTCAAAGGGCCTGAACGAAGCCGAACGCGCGTTCCTCGAGGGCCCGGTCGAGGAACTGTGCGCGAGGATCGACGACTGGCAGATCGACCAGGCTCGCGACCTTCCGCCCGACATCTGGGAGTTCCTGGCGAAGAACCGCTTCTTCGGGCTGATCATTCCCCGGGAGTACGGCGGCCTCGGCTTCTCGGCGGCAGCGACCTCCGCCGTCATCCTCAAGATCACCGGCCGCAGCGGCACCGTGGGCTCCACCGTGATGGTCCCCAACTCGCTGGGCCCGGCCGAACTCCTGTTGCATTACGGCACCGAGGAGCAGAAGACGTATTACCTGCCTCGCCTGGCGACAGGCGCGGAGATCCCGTGCTTCGCCCTGACCGAGCCAGGCGCCGGGTCCGATGCCGCCAGCGGGAAGAGCAAGGGCATCGTCTGCAAGGGGATGTGGAAGGGCCAGGAGGTCCTGGGCATGCGCTTGACCTTCGACAAGCGCTACATCACGCTGTCGCCGATCGCCACCCTCATCGGCCTGGCCTTTCACCTCTACGACCCGGACCACCTGCTCGGCGACACCGAGGACGTCGGCATCACCTGCGCCCTGGTTCCCCGCGAGCTATCCGGGATCCGGATCGGCGGACGCCACGACCCGCTCTTGAATCATTTCCTCAACGGCCCGATCCAGGGCGAGAACCTGTTCGTGCCACTCGATGCCATCATCGGCGGCATCAAGATGGCAGGCCAGGGTTGGCGAATGCTGATGCAATCCCTGGCTGCGGGCCGTGGCATCTCGCTTCCAGCTGCCGCCTGCGCCGCCGCCGAGGTCGCCGTGCGCCACGTCGGTGCCTACGCCACCGTCCGCGAGCAGTTCGGGATGCCCATCGGTCGCTTCGAGGGCATCGAGGAGCCCCTGGCGCGCATCGGCGGCCTCTGCTACGTGATGAACGCGGCGCGAACGCTCACGACCGCGGCGGTCGACGCCGGCGAGAAGCCGGCCGTGCTGTCGGCGATCGTCAAGCGCTATCTCACCGAGGCCCAGCGCACGCTGCTGAACGACGCGATGGACATCCTCGGCGGTGCCGCCATCAGTCGCGGACCGAGGAACGTCATCGCCCGCGCCTACCAGGGCACGCCGATCAGCATCACGGTCGAAGGCGCCAACATCCTGACGCGATCCCTCATCGTCTTCGGCCAGGGGGCCATCCGGTGCCATCCCTTCGTGCAGAAGGAGATGCAGGCCGCTGCCAGGGGCGACGTGCCCGAA
>JAJYIO010000465.1 GCA_021790035.1 bacterium
GGAACGATGTGATGAGGTAGGGGTTGCCGCGCTCCAGGTCCCAGAAGTAGTGCAGGTTGCCGTTGGAGAGGATGACGAAGCGGCAGTTCTGCGAGCGGGCGTACTTGCGGGCCTGCTCCTTGCCGGTGAGGGGGTTCTTGCCCTCGGCCTTGGCTTCCAGAACGATCAGCGGAAAGCCGCGAGCGTCGACCAGGAGGAAATCGACAAAGCCACGTTCAACCTTCTCGAAGTCCTCGCCGAGCGTATCGAGGTCGGCCGGTCTGATGGCGACGGTTGGTTCGAGCCGGATATTGGCCGGAGCACCGTCCACCGGAAAGAAGCGCCAGCCTGCTGCTTCGAGCAGCTTATTGATCTTGATGCGAGCTGTGGCTTCCTTCTCGGGCATTCAGGTTCCTCGTTCCGTGGTGTTGGTGAGGTGGCATAACGGCCTCGAAATAGGCCGCCCGGCCAGCTCTTCCGTGCTACATCAAACCCGATCCGCGGTGCTCTCTTCGCGGGCGGCCAGGCTCATCCTTTGTCTCTACGATATGGGCTCGTCAGGAACCTGGCTCAGCAAGGCGTCGACGTCCTCCCGCTTAATCCCGATCGTCTGCTCGCCATCGGTCCACTACGCCCTGCGCTTCCCCTCGGCAAAGCAGATATAGCGGTCAATCGGCCTGCGTCGAGAGGGCCAGAAGGGCCGCTGTTGGGCGCATTGTGAGATAGGGAAGGGACGAATCCATCGGGGTTCCAGCAACCGCAGGGTTGTTGAACCTGGCGCTATCCTACAGCGGATGTCACTGAATGGCAACGTACTTCAGCCTCTCAGCCTGTTCGGATGCCTCGGCAGAGAACGCGGCATCGTACAGAAGGGGAACGAGGCCGTTGCCGGCGGTTACCCAGCGAGCATTCTGGAACTCGCGGGAGTAGAGTGAGTCAAAGGTGGCGAACGAGTAGTCACCCCAGCGCTCGGCCGAGACCTTATCGCGTGCAGCTCGCCAGAGCTGCTGGAGGTGCATGTCTGCCTGAGGGGAGAGACGGCTTCAGCTTGGAACGCCGGCCCAGGACCTCATTGGCGGAACCGCAACCAGCGGCGGAGCCGTGATCAGTGCCGGGGCGCATCGAGACAATGCAGTGAACGGCGCGCCCGTTTCCGCGAGCGAGAGCGGTTACCAGGTCTGCCCGGGAGGATCCCACCGAGCAGCGTCGCCGGCCGCGCCACCGAGGATCGGGTTGAGGAAGGCTGCGGCGCGCTGGTACCCGATCGCCACCTCGGGCTGGAGTCCAAGCTCGACCGCCAGCTTGCGGTACGCCGGTCCCCATTCGGCCGGCGGCGGGGGCAGCGTAGCTGGCAGCGGATGGGTGCTGCGCGCGCCAAAGGTGACATGGATGGCACCCCTCAGACGGTCCGCCCGGAAAGGGAACAGAGATGCGATGAGAACCAGATCGACCAGGTCCTTGACGCGACTGCTGGGCTGGCCGCCAGCATAAGCGCGAGTGTATGCGTGGACCTTCTCGGCCACGTGCTGCTCGAACGGCAGCGTCCGGACCTCGACAGGAGGAATGTCGGCGAAGCTCAAGAGGTCCGGCCCGCGCAACACTTCTGGCTCGAAAGCCGGCGGATCAGCAAACCCTACGTCGACAGTGACTTGTTCGAATGGGCGCCCGTCGACTTCCGCGGTGATGTGATAACGCACCGCGGACCCCTCCAGCAGTTTATCCAGCTTGCTGGTTCGTTGGATGGCGAAGGAGAAGCAATCGCCCAGTTCGACCGACTGCACCAGCCGGAAATCCGCGGTTGCTGCCTGCTCGTCGTCGTGGCGGCAGAGGTCCAGGTCTCTGGTCGTTCGGAATTGGGGGCCAACGCGGAAGTGCATCGCCACTGCACCCTTAAGGATCCACCGATCTGGCGCCACGACCACAAGGCGTGCCATTAGCCGATCGAAGGCCACCAGCTTTCGTAGCCGCATCAGCGGCACCCCAGTCTGCTGCGCCAGCGTCAGCAGCCGCTGCTCGAGGGCCGTGCGAAAGGCCCCGGCGCTCGCGTATCTCATGCCGCCACCTTGCGAAGCGCGCCGTCAATCAGCTCTGCCACCCGGCGGCTCCGGTCGCTCGCCGCCCGTCGAAGCTCCTCCGCTGACGCCAGCCCTCGCTCGAACGCCTGGGCCACCGCCAGCTCAATCTGCTCGGGACCAGCACCCTTTTCCGCCGCGTCGAGGATGCTCCGCGTGGGCGATGTGATGGCGATGCCCTCGCGTTCCCATCGCTCGCTCGGTGCGATCGGCCTCTCGGTGGTGTGGATCTTCACGCCCCACACGGATGGCAGGCTGCGCCTCGAGCGGGGCACAGTGAGGTGGACCGCATCGGGAATAATGTCGCTCAGGCCCAGCAGGTCCAGCGCGCTCTCGTGCGAGACGACGGCCGCGTCCATGCCGGCTGCGAGCCACGCGGCCAGCACGTGCTCTCGGGGAGATGACGGATACTCGCGGAGACGGTACAGCCCGTGGCCAACCCGGATGAACCTGCCGCTCCCGGCATGGTGGGAGAGCAGCGCTCGACTGAATCCGCAACCACGAGCTTGCGCGGCCGTGAAATAGCCAGCCTGCCCGGAGGCGACGTGAAAGAGGCACAGGCGGTCCGGCTTCTTGGCCGGGCGGGCCGGCCCATTGTTGATCATCACGTCATCCATGGGCTAAATACTACTTGACTTTCACGTGACGTGCAAGCATGACAGGCCTTCGGAAGGGAGTTAGTCGGCTCGACAGGGAGGGGATGGGCCAATGCGCTGTGCGATCTATACCAGGGTTTCGACCGATGAGCAGGCGATGAGCGAGTACAGCTCCCTCAAGCGCCAGGAAGAGATCTGCCGCAGCTACGTTGGCATCCATACCGAGAAGGGCTGGAAGGTCGCCGCCGTCTATGAG
>JAJYIO010000466.1 GCA_021790035.1 bacterium
CCAGCGAGCCGGCTGCAACGTGAGACCCAACATCTGCTGTTGTAATTATACGAGCAAGCAAGGGCGAGTCGAGGCTTCCCTGCGAGCCACCGGCCCCCTCTCCCGAGGTGCTCGCGGGCGCGCTAGGAAACCGAGCGAACTGGGTATGGGCCTAACGAGACTCTTCGCTGACGGCGCTTCTGCCGTCGGGCTGTGTGACCAGGGAAGTTCCGCAGCTCCCCGAAACGGGCAAGGGGACCGATACGCTGCCATTCGCGGCAGGAAGGCCATCGATGCTGCTCGATCCGCGGGCCGTGCTCAGCCTCTGCATCGGCTCCACCGCGCTCATCTGGATGATGCTGGTGTTCACGGCCGTCATGGGCAGGCCATCTCTGCTCGGCTACGCACTCGTGACCCTCAGCATCGTCAACACCGGCTACCTCTACTGGAGGTACAAGGGCATCGTTTGGTAACTGCGATCGCTTCGGTTCCCACGGGGTCTGGTGACGCCCGGACCCGGGGCGCGATCCTGGCCCATGGCTTGCTGGTCGTCGTTCTCGCGGTCCTCTGGATCGTCAGCCTGGTCGTATCGCTCTCGACGATCGGAGCGCACACTCCGGGATTCGGCCTCTACAACACGGGTCCCTATGTGGACCAGATCCTGGTGCCTGGGCACCACGGCAAGATCGAGCCCTTCGATCGACTGGAATCCGCCAACGGAAGGCCGATCGTCCGGCGCGAGGATCTGACCCGGCTCCTGGCACGGCTGCCGGTCGGTTCGTCGGTACATCTGGACGTTCGCCTCACCGACCAGGCCACGGAGTCCGTCGTCCTCCCCGTCCAGCGTTTCGGCTGGGGACAGTGGGCCCTGACCTGCCTCTTGCCCTTCCTGGTGATCTCGCTGGGACATCTCCTGGTCGGGGCCTTCGGGTTCTTCTCGGCCCCCAGGAGCTCGGCGGCCCGGGTCCATCTCCGCTTCACGGGCGCGATGGCAGCCTGGATGGCCCTCATCGCCGCCGGCGGTACCGGCCAGGGTTTGCCCGAGTCCTGGCAGCTCCTGCCGATGCCCTTCATCGGGGCAGCCGGCCTGGAGCTGGCCCTCATCTTCCCCACGCCGTCGGAGGTCGCGCGGCGGTACCCGTGGCTTGCCGGCGTGCCTTACGGGATCGGGCTGCTGCTCCTGGCCATGGTCCTGGCAAGCTTCACGCCCGCCGGGCGATCGATCTTCGGCGATCCGACGCTCTTTGCCTTCGTTCCTTGGGCCACGATGACCTTCCTCTGGGCCCTCGTCGGGCTGCTGGCCCTCCTGGGGATGACCTTCTGGAAAATGCGCCGGAGCACGAGCGCCGTGGTCAAGGCGCAGTCTCGCCTGGCTCTGGCGGGTGCGGCCCTGGCCTACTTGCCCTATGGCGTCTACGCACTGGGCTGGGACGCCCCCGCGCTGCTTTCGGGCGGCAGCTCCAACGCGATCTTCGACGCAACCTTGCAGGCGCTCTTCGTCGTGTTCCCGGTGACGGTCGCTTACGCCATCGCCCGGCATCGGCTGTTCGACATCGAAGTCGTCATCAAGAAATCCCTGGTCTACGCGACCGTGACCGCGCTGCTGGCCGGGGGCTTCTCGATTCTCTCGGGCGCCAGCCGCTTCTTCATCGAGCCGGTCATCGGCCAGTCCCAGATTCCCAACGTCGTCGCGACCGCCGCAGTGGTCCTGCTCTTCGCCCCGTTGCGAGACCGCGTGCAGAAGCTCGTCGATCGTGCGTTCCACCGCGTGACCTATGATTTTCGCGGGGTCGTGCTGGAGTTCACAGAACGCGTGCGCGAGATCGTCGATCCCCAGGCGGCGATCGCGCTCTTCGAGACACTCGTCACCGGGGCCCTGAAACCTGCGTACGTCATGGTCCTGGCGCCACAGGCGCAGTCGGTGCCATCCGGCGCCACGCTCGTTCGGCTCGAGCAGCGGGAGGTCGAGGCGATCGCCCTCGGCCCCAAGCTGTCCGAGGACCCCTATCTCCCGGAAGACCAGGCCCTCGTTCAGCACCTCGGGCAGAACCTCGCCATGGCGCTGGAGAACGCCAGGCTCTTCGATGAGGTCGCCGAGAAGAAGAAACTCGAGCACGAACTCGAGATCGCACGCAAGGTGCAGATGGGCCTGTTGCCCAAGAAGCTTCCCGAGTGGCCTGACGTCGAGATTGCAGCCCTCTGCACGCCTGCGGGTCAGGTGGGCGGGGACCTCTACGATGTGGTGGAACTCGGCGAAGGTCGCCTCGGGATCCTGATCGGCGACGTCTCGGGCAAGGGAGTTCCGGCAGCCCTCTTGATGAGCGGGGCCCTTTCGGTATTTCGCACCGCGGCCCCGACCTGCTCGTCTCCTGCCGAGGTCCTTGGACTCGTCAACGAGCACGTCTGCCAGCACGGCCCCGGCCAGGGGAACTTCGTAGCGGCCTGCTACGCCATCCTCGACGGGAGCCGGGTCACCGTGACGAATGCCGGAATGCCCAAGCCGCTCCACAACGGAACGCCCATCGAAGCGACCGGCTTGCCCGCCGGCTTCGTTGCCACCTACGCATACAAGGAGGTCACCGTCGATCTGGCCCCTGGCGATACCCTCGCGTTTCTCACCGACGGCTGGGAGGATGCCAAGAACCCCTCGGGCGAGGCCTTCGGAGACGACCGCATCCTCGCTCTCGCTGGCCAGAGAGGCCAGGCCAGCGCCCAGGAACTGGTCGGCACCTTCCGCCAGGAGTCCGATGCCTTCATGGCCGGTACGGAGCCCTTCGACGATCGCACCGTCGTGGCCATCCGCTGGAACCCCGTTTCGGCCGAACCGCCGGGCGATCCGCGAGATCGGCTCTCGGAGCCAGCTTCTGACCAGACGTGCTAAACTTCCCGCATGGCGTTCGACACTCCCTCCCCCCCCGGCT
>JAJYIO010000467.1 GCA_021790035.1 bacterium
GGGCGCGACGTGGAGGTCGACAAGGGGCGTGGGCGCACCTTCGTCTATTGCGGCGACAAGAAGGGCCGCTGCGACTTCTCGAAGGGCAAGTCCAGCAAGCTCCCTCACCCGGGTATCCCGGTGCTCGTGGTGGACGAGGAGATCTACCACCGCCCTCCGACGATGATGATCGCCACCGTGGACAAGTTCGCCATGATGGCGTGGCGCGGCCAGGTGCGCACGTTGTTCGGCCGGGTCGGCCAGGAATGCGAACGACACGGCCTGCTATGGCAGGGTGCGGACTGCAATGGCAACCACCAGGCCGGTAAGGGGCTGAGTGCGACCAAAGTCAGGAACATCAGTCCGATCCGACCGCCGGACCTGATCATCCAGGATGAGTTTCACCTCATCAGCGGGCCGCTCGGCACCATGGTCGGCCTGTACGAGACGGCCGTGGATGAGCTGTGCGGCTGGACGCTCGGCAAGCATACGGTCAAGCCGAAGATCATTGCGTCGACCGCCACGGTGCGTAAGGCCCGCGAGCAGGTGAACAACGTTTTCATGCGGCGCGTGTCGGTATTTCCCCCGCACGGGCTGGACGTGGAGGACAACTACTTCTCGGTCCAACGACCGATCGAGGACAAGCCGGGGCGGCGCTACCTCGGGGTGTGCTCTCCGGGCAGCTCGCGACCCGCGATGCTGATCCGCGTCTACACGGCGTTCCTGACAGCCGCTCAAGCGCTGTTCGATCGCTTCGGCGAGCCTGCAGATCCGTATATGACCATGGTCGGCTATTTCAACTCGCTGCGAGAGCTTGGGGGCATGAAGCGCCTGGCCGAGGACGACGTGCAGACGCGTTCCTACCGTGTGCAGATGAGCATGATCGAGCGGCCTGCATTGGCGCAACGCAGCGTCAGCAACATCCGTGAGCTGACCTCACGAGTCTCCAGCCAGGACATCCCGAAATACCTCGACAACCTCGAGGTGAAATTCAAGGCCGAGTTCGACGCTGCCACCGGCAAGTACGAGACCAAGTGGCAGGAGGGCGACACCCGTGCGATCGACGTGGTGTTGGCCACCAACATGCTGTCGGTGGGGGTCGACGTCAATCGGCTGGGACTGATGGCCGTCAATGGCCAACCCAAGGGGACGGCGGAGTACATCCAGGCCACCAGTCGCGTAGGACGTTCCTTCCCTGGTCTGGTTTGCACCGTGCTCACGTGGGCGCGGCCGCGAGACCTCTCCCACTACGAAACCTTCGAGCATTACCACGCCACCTTCTACAAGCACGTCGAAGCGCAGTCGGTCACGCCTTTCTCGCCGCGCGCGATGGACCGTGGCCTGACCGGCACGCTGCTGAGCTTGATGCGGCTGGAGAACGATGTTTTCAGTCCCAACGAGGGGGCTGGCGAGCTGGATAGATCGGACCAGCCGGAGATCACCGAGGCCATCGACGTGCTCGCCAAACGGGCATGGAATGTCAGCGAGCTGTCCAGCACCAAGAGCCTTGCGGAACAGGAACTGAAGGAGCGCGCAGACGAGTGGGCCAAGGAGGTGGGCAAAGGCGGTCGCTTTCTGGCCTATGAGAAGCGAGGGCCAGAGAAAGACAAGACCGTTGCATTGATCAAGTCCCCGGGTATCCAGGCTTGGGACAACTGGACCGTGCCCATGTCGATGCGTGAGGTGGAGCCGGGCGTGCGTTTGATCATGAATACCAGCCACATCACGGACGACCACGATTGGAAGCCTCGTCCCGCGACGAAGGATGAGGATTGAACATGACGACGAGCAACAAGACTCCAGTCGGAGAAGTGAGACCCAGCCAGTTGCTCTGGACCTACGGGCCAGGGGCGTTGATCGACCTGCCGAGCCTGTCCGTCGTGACGCTCGGCATCGACCGTTGGGAGAAGGACCGTTGCCAGCCGATCCAGGAAGCCAGGCTACTGGCCGCCGTCCGGAAGGTGCTTGGAGCACAGGTCGAGAACCTGCGGATGCCGCCATTCCAGAAGAGTGAGCTCGTCGACGTCTGGTCGGCCGAGGCCAACATCGGCGTTCCCGTCCGCCCATTCCCGCGCTGGATGCGCTGCGTGAAATGCGGCCTGCTGTCGCCCTTCGATACCGGACTGTTCGAGATCAAGGAGAACCGCTTCAGGCCCGAGCGAACTCGGTTCGTTCACAAGGGCTGTCGAGGCTCGAAGGGCGACCAACCCGCCAAGGATGCCGATGCCGTACCGGCACGTTTCCTGTTGGCCTGCCGCGATGGTCACCTTGATGACTTCCCTTGGCACTATTTCGTCCACGGCGGCAACAGTTCGTGCAAGGGGACGCTGCGTTTCTTCGAGAGCGGCGCCTCGCTGCAGACGGAGAACCTGTGGGCGAAGTGTGATGCGTGTGGTGCATCGAGGAGCATGGCCCACGCCTTCGGCAAAGCCGGAAAAGAGAATCTGCCGGGTTGTCGAGGGCGTCACCCACACTTGGATCACTTCGAGAATGAATGTGATGAAGAGGCTCGCGCAGTTCTGCTGGGGGCCACGAATAGCTGGTTCCCCATCACGCTCTCGGCGCTCGCGATTCCTCAGACCAAGGACCCGCTCAGTCAGCTGATCCAGGATGGCTGGGAGTTTTTCGAAGATCTCGATTCCGAAGCCGAGGTGTCGGTGACGGTGAAGACTTTGAAGAAGACCGGTGCCCTGCCAGGAATAGACAAGTACGTGGCGGCCTCAATCTGGTTGGCCATCGAGGCGCATCGCTCCGGCGGCGGGCGGGATGTCGTGGGTGAAGCCGATATCAAGGGCCCCGAGTGGGACGTGCTGACGGAGGCCAATCCGCCCACGGACTACCCGCACTTCATGAGCAAGAAGGTCAGCACGCCACCGGCCTTTGCCAAGTACATCCGCAGGGTGCTGCTCTTG
>JAJYIO010000468.1 GCA_021790035.1 bacterium
ACTCCGTTCTCCTAGGCAGGGGCACCTTGTCCACTCCGAAAGGCCAAGTTTCCTCCCGATCCTGGCGAACTCGCGCGGAGCCTTCATAACACTTGATGGGCTGGACAGGCCCGATCTTCCTCTCCAACTCACTCCACCAACCCCAGAGATTTCCACTACCTTTTCCCCAATTGGGGATTTAATTGAAATTTAAAAGAACGACCCGGGCGGGTCGCCTTGGATCGTTTTCATCTGGTCTGGAACGGTGGAAAATCCGTCGGCCGGGCCGAAATTCATGGAAACCCTTTGAACACGCGAGTTTCCGTAACAGGTACCGAT
Organism: bacterium; assembly: GCA_021790035.1. Taxonomy (GTDB): domain Bacteria; phylum Cyanobacteriota; class Sericytochromatia; order S15B-MN24; family VGJW01; genus JAJXWQ01. Next base: position 319 of record JAJYIO010000468.1, read on the forward strand.
CCGCTGCGGGTTCTGGTCAAGGGCAATGGCGGCTGGTTTTCCCCGCCTTTTCCACTGACTGGAAAAATTTGACCGGCCCCCTGTGGCGGGAGCCGGTCTTAATGAGAACAAAACGCTCAAGGTGCCTTGGTCACATCGATGTGATGCGGTTCTTGAGGAGGACGAGCTCGGCGGCGAACTTGTTGTCGGCGTCGATCTCGCCCTGGACCTTCTTGATGCCGTGCATGACCGAGGTGTGGTCGCGCTCGAAGGCGCGGCCGATCAGCTGGAAGCTGGCGCCGGTCATGTCCCGGATCAAGTAGCAAGCGATGTGGCGCGGCTGGGTGTATTCCTTGTTGCGCTTGGGCCCGATCAGGTCCTCGGGTGTGACCCGGTACTGCTCGGCGACCACGGAGATGATGCGCTCGGGGGTGACGGGCCTGCTCGTCTTGCCGAGGATCTGGTGCGCCAGGTTGAGGTCGGGATCCATCTGGTGGAGCGACGCGTAGGCCACGACCTTGAGGAAAGCGCCTTCGAGCTCCCGGACGTTGTCGTGGAAGGCTCCCGCGATGTGATCGAGGACCTCCTCGGGGACCGCGATCTGATCCTGCTCGGCCTTCTTGCGGAGAATGGCGACGCGGGTTTCGAAATCGGGCGCCTGGATGTCGGTGAGGAGGCCCCACTCGAACCGGCTGCGGAGCCGCTCCTCGAGCCTGGGGATCTCCTTGGGCGGACGGTCGCTGGCGATCACGATCTGCTTGCCGGCGGAGTGGAGGTCGTTGAAGGTATGGAAGAACTCCTCCTGGGTGGCCGTCGTGCGTTCGATGAACTGGATGTCGTCGATGAGGAGGAGATCGATGTGCCGGTAGCGATCGTGCAGGACGTTCATGCTCTGGGTCCGGATCCCGTTGATCACCTCGTTGGTGAAGCCTTCGGTCGAGACGTAACAGACCTTGGCCCGGGGATTGACGATCAAGAGCTGGTGCCCGATGGCGTGCATCAGGTGCGTCTTGCCGAGGCCCGAGCCGCCGTAGATGAAGAGAGGGTTGTACGTCTTGCCCGGCTTCTCCGAGACGGCCTGGGCCGCGGCGTGGGCAAAGCGGGTGTTGCCGCCGACCACGAAGCTGGAGAAGGTGTACTTGGGGTTGAGCTTGCCGATCGTCGGATGGCCGATGGTCGCCGAAAGAAGCGGCTCGCTCGCGTGGGGCAGCGGATGCCCGATGCGGCTGGCGATGGAGAAGTTGACCCGGATCGCCGTACCATCCGCGGCTTCGTAGATGGTCTGCTCGAGGAACGGGCGCTCGGTCGCGGCGATGCCGCGGTAGAACCCGTTGTCAGGAAGCTCCAGCGTCAAGGTCGACTCGTCGAGATCGATGGCCCGGAGAAGACGGAAGAAGGACTCATAACGACCGGGACTCTTGTCCTTGAGGAGAGAGAGGGTGCGATTCCAGAGATCGTCGGCCTGCAAGTGCATTCAAGCCCTCAGATTGGTCAGCAGGATGGGACAGCGAAGGATCTCAGATGGAGTACGGCGCGCGTCTACGAGCCGATACCAACCGTGCGTCTGCTCGAAAGGATCCCCCCGATTGCCGAGGCGAGATAGCCGAGCATACGAACGGCGCTCACAGGCTCCAGATGGGCCCTCCGCGGGACGAAGGGCCGCCGAAGAGCCCCGGCGGATCGATATCCTAACTCCGGTCGGAGAAGGGTCGCCAGGCGGCGGACGAAAGCTTCACGCATAATGTTTTTACTTGATCTGGGCGTTATTGCGTGCTAGACTCTCGGGACTTTTGACCCTCTTTTGAGAGCCTTCCTGGGCGCTCTTGGACGGTTTTTCCAAAAAACGGCTTGATCACCGTCTTTCCATCTTTTTTAACCAGGAGGTAGCGGGCATGTTGGCCCTGACGTTCCGGCACGGCGGCAAGAAGCGCAAGCGTGCCAAGACCCATGGATTCCTCGTACGGATGGCCACCAAGAATGGTCGTCGCGTCATCAAGGCGCGCCGCGCCAAGGGGCGCCAGCGCCTGGCTGGCTAGCTTGCTTCCCCGTCCCGAGCGCCTGCGCACTGCCCGAGAGTTCGCTCGGGTTTATGGCGAGGGGATCGTCTTTCACGAGGAGGGCATCACCCTCCGCGTGGCTCCGATGCCCGAGCACCCGGCGGAGCGCCGGGTCGGATTCGCCGTGAACCGCAAGGTCGGAAACGCGGTGATTCGCAATCGGGTTCGGAGGCAGCTCCGGGCTGCGGTGCGATCGCTGTCCGGCCGGCTGGGCCGGGGAGTCCTGCTGGTCTTCACTGCGAGGCCAGCGGCGGCTCGGGCGCCATACCAGCGCCTGGCGCACGCAGTAGAACGCGCCGTGTCGCGAGCTGGCTTGCTGTCCTCGACGGCAACCGCGCCGGTGGCTACTCTCGAGGACGGGATCCGGTGAGTGCGGGATCGACCCGGCTCTTTGCCGCACCGCTCATCGGACTGGTGCGTCTATACCGCGCGGTCATCTCTCCGCTCTTGCCGCCATCCTGTCGTTTCCAGCCGACTTGCTCGGCTTACGCCCTGGAGGCGCTGGAGTCCTGGGGACCGATCCGGGGAACCGGG
>JAJYIO010000017.1 GCA_021790035.1 bacterium
GACCCACACCACGTCCAGGGCGGATGTCGGACCGAGTTGCCCGAGCTCCGACGAGTAGATCGAGGAGAGCGCCTCGGTCACGGCGTTCGACCCCGACGCGACGAGCTGGTCGTACCCGACATCGCGCATGTAGCCGATCGAGGACATGATGAGCCGCTCGGCCACCATGTCCTTCTGGTGGCGATCGGAGTTCCGCACGGCCGCGGCCAAGGCCTCGAGCACTCCGACCGCCGCGATGAAGAGGACGGCCGCGGCGACGGCCAGCTCGATGAGCGAGAAACCTCCGCTCGATCGCACGGCATTTTGATGACCCTTGGCATGACCGGTCACGCGACCTGCTCCGGCGAACCGGTCCCAGGGCGCGTGAGCGCAACCTGCGTGCAACCTACCATCCGTGCTTCCCCATCTCTTGCTTACCCTAGGTCGGTCCGATTTCGTCCACGTGACGGAACGCTTGTCCGCTCGTATCCAGAACGGGCGAGCAGCGCCTTCATGGCTCGAAGGGCCTGAAGGGCAGTTTCTTGTGGACCAGTCCGCGCCGGATGAAGACGGCTTGAGGCTCGACGCGCTCGACGATCCACCCCCCGGGGAGCTCGTCGCCGCGTGCGACGGCGAGCTGGACCCCGTCCCGGGACAAGAGGGCTGCGGCCGACTGGCCTTTGGCCGTGACGACTCCCTCGACGTGCCATCTTGCCATGTGGGGCTTTCGGGATGGCGCCGGGGCCGGAGGCCGCAAGGTGTTGACGATCGGAACCGCTGGAAGCGGTGGCGGGGCCGTCACCGGGATGGGGGCAGGAGCCGTGGGCGGAAGGGTCTGTCGAGCGCGAAGCTGTGCCACCAGCTCGTCCAGGGTACGTTCGGCGTCCACGGGATCTCCGATCGGATGGTCGACCAGGAACGCCGAGAGATCGACCTCCATGTCCAGATCCGGGCGCGGGTTCGAGGGCTTCGTCGCTTCGACACCCCCCGCGCTGCCAGAGCGCGAGATCTGGACCGAGCCGATCTCGAGGGGATCCGGAAAATTCTCGAGCTGCCCGAGGAACTTGCGCAGGGCGAAGAAGTTGCCTTGCGCATCGATCAGCACCCGCTGGCGGGAAACCTGAAGATCCGCCGAGGCGACCTGCGGCAGCGCGATCGGCAAGATCTCGGTGGGATAGAACCGGGTGATGTCGACGTCGGCCGGCGAGACGCCCTGGAGGTCGACCAGCAAGGTCGACACGTTTTCGAAGACGGGCAGCCGGCAGCTCGTGGATGCCAGAGCCGAGCCCACGGAAGCGAGCTTGCGCTGGAGTCTCTTGAGCGAGACCAAACCGGGCGCGGGCGGCGGGAGCTGGGCTTGCTGCGCCACGAGCTGGGAGTGAAGGTCCTGGAGGTCATTCCAGGCGGGGAGCAGCGCGAGCCAGCTCGCGGCGAGAATTCCCGCCAGGGCAAGCTCGGCGAGAAGGCGCACCTGCTGTCGACGCGACAAGGCTGCCATCAGCGGCCGACCTTACCCCTGGCGGCGGCCACCACCGCTCCGCGGTCCGGTCCGACCGCAGATTCCGTGGCGGCGCCCCGCCCCGGAATCGTCGATGAAAGGAGTCGGTCGTGCCCGGCGAGTTCCGGCATGGCATCCGGCTCCCGTCCCCAGGCGAGGGGATCGGGGGGCAGGATATTCGAAGACGAGCTGGCGAGGTCGACGTTCAGGACGAAGCTGTAAAGTCCCCCAGGCGCGCCTTCCGGGGTCCGGGCGCTGCCACCTGGAACGGCCTTTCTCTGGGAATACTGCAGCGTGGGGCGGGCGAAGTCGCCCGAGGCCCGCAAGAACAGCATGAAGCTCCCGATCGATCGCAGGTCGACCGCCTGCCCCTCGATCCGGATGCTCCCGCTGCCCCCCGCCGAGAGGGCCGATATCCGCAAACCGGGCGGAAGCTGGGAGCGGATCTCGTCGACGATGCCCGACCACCGGATCCCGCCCCCGAGCAACTCCACGAGCGCGGATTCTTCCTTCTCCATCTTGCCGAGGCGATCGGAGATCTGTTGGTACTTTTCGTCGAGCACGCGCCGGCGCTGGGCCTCTTGCGCCACCTGCGAGATGGAGGCGCGGGTGCGGTCTGCGAGCGTGTGAAGGACCCACCAGGACGGCGCGGCCACGAGGCACGCGATCCCGAGGGCCGCCAGGGGCACGACGAGCGGACCGAAGGGGGTCGGAGGAGGGCGAAGATCGAATCGGGGGTAGTAGGGCGAAAACCGTTCGAGTCGCTCCTTGTCGCCCGGACCGAGAAGCCAGCGTGTGACCCGCGTCTTGAGGCTCCCGCTCCGCGCCGGAACGGGATCGGCGAGCACGCGGTCGTTGTCGATCATCGTCAGGCAGGTTCCGTCGACCCTTTATACCCAGGGTCGGGCGCTTATGCCGGGACTGCATGTCCAGGGGCCAGCTCGGGCCCGGACGCCAGACGAGCTCCCCTCTTCGGAGGGGAGCTCGCTGACCTTGGGGTCTTGCAAGAACCGCAGCTTGCGGGTGGGGGAGCCCCCGGGCCCGGAGCGGCGCGCCTTGCCAGTGCGGGCGCTAGAAGCCCATGTCACCCATGCCGCCGGCCGGCGGAGCTGCGGCGGACTTCTTCTCGGGCTTGTCGACCACGAGGGCCTCGGTCGTCAGCAGCATCGAGGCGATCGAAGCCGCGTTCTCGAGGGCGCTGCGGGTGACCTTGGCCGGATCGACGATGCCGGCGCCGATCATCTCGCAGTACTCGCCGGTGAGGGCGTTGTAGCCCTCGCCCTTGGTGCTGGACTTGACCCGCTCGGCCACGACGGCGCCTTCCTGGCCGGCGTTGTCGGCGATCTGGCGCACCGGAGCCTCGAGCGCCTTGGCGACGATCTCGACGCCAGTCCGCTCATCGCCGACCAGCTTGCCCATGAGCTTCTCGAGGGCGGGCAGGACCTGGATCAGGGCCGTGCCGCCGCCGGGGACGATGCCTTCCTCGACCGCCGCCTTGGTGGCCGACAGGGCGTCTTCGATGCGGAGCTTGCGGTCCTTGAGCTCGGTCTCGGTGGCTGCGCCGACCTGGATCACCGCGACGCCGCCGCTGAGCTTGGCCAGGCGCTCCTGGAGCTTCTCACGATCGAACTCGGACTCGGTCTCGTCGATCTGGCGACGGATCTCCTTGATCCGGGCCTGGACGGCCGTGTTGATCTTGTCGTCCTTGAAGCTCACGATCGTCGACTTGTCGCGGGCGACACGGACCTGCCGGGCACGGCCGAGATCCTCGATCTGGACGTTCTCGAGCTTGTGGCCGGTCTCCTCGGAGATGACCTCGGCGCCCGTGAGGATCGCCATGTCCTGGAGCATGGCCTTGCGCCGATCTCCGAATCCGGGCGCCTTGACGGCGACGGCGTTGAGGATGCCGCGCAGCTTGTTGACGACCAGGGTGGACAGGGCCTCGCCCTCGATGTCCTCGGCGATGATGACCAGCGGGCGGCTGGCGCGGGCGACCTTCTCCAGCAAGGGGATGAGGTCGGCGACGACGGTGATCTTCTTGTCGGTGATGAGGAGGTAGGGCTCGTCGAGGACGGCTTCCATACGCTCGGCATCGGTGACCATGTAGGCGCTGATGTAGCCCTTGTCGAACTGCATGCCCTCGACGACCTCGAGCGTCGTGCCGGTCGACTTGGACTCTTCGACGGTGATGACGCCGTCCTTGGTGACCTTCTCCATCGCCTCGGCGATGAGCGAGCCCACCTCGGCGTCGCGGGCGGCGATCGTCGCGACCTGCTCGATGGCATGCCGATCGGAAACCGGCTTGGCCATCTTCTTGAGCTCTTCCACGGCGGTCGAGACGGCCTTGGTGATGCCCGTCTGGATGCCCATGGGATTGGCGCCGGCGGCCACGTTCTTGAGGCCTTCGCGGATCATGGCCTGGGCCAGGACCGTGCTGGTGGTGGTTCCGTCGCCGGCGACGTCGTTGGTCTTGCTGGCGACTTCCTTGACGAGCTGGGCGCCGGTGTTCTCGACGGGATCCTCGAGCTCGATCTCCTTGGCGATCGTCACGCCGTCATTGATGATCTGCGGCGCGCCGAACTTCTTCTCGAGGACCACGTTGCGGCCCTTGGGACCGAGGGTGATCTTGACGGCGTCAGCCACTGCGTTGACGCCCTTCTCGAGGGCCCGGCGGGCCGACTCGTCGAACAGGATCTGCTTGGGCATATTGGTTTTCTCCTCAAATCTCGATAGCTGGACGGACTGGCGATTTACTCGACGATGCCCAGGATGTCCTTCTCGGACAGGAGCAGGTACTCGTCGCCATCAAGCTTGACCTCGGTGCCTGCGTACTTGGCGAACAGGACCCGATTGCCCTTCTGCACGTCCATCGGCATGCGCTTGCCATCCTTGTCGAGCGCGCCGGGACCGACGGCGATCACCTCGCCGAGCTGGGGCTTTTCTTGCGCCGTCTCGGGCAGCACGATTCCGCCGGCCGTCTTGTCGGTCTTGACGACCTTGACGACGACGCGGTCGCCCAGCGGCCGAATCTGAGTCGCAGTGGCGGTGGCCATTTCATAACCTCCTGTAGGGCTGGCGATAAAGAACAGAACCGTTAGCACTCGACAGTGGTGAGTGCTAACAAACGGAAATCTTACATGACCTGTGAGTTTGTGGCAAGGTACCGGTCGTCTTTGCCTTCATCCGCCCGGGCCGGTGCGCTCCCCCATCGTCGTATAAGGGGGCGATTGACAAACATCCGTTTGGGGTGGTAGCTTCGAACTGTTGTTCCTGGAGGCAATGTCAAGCATGAAGTCAACGCCCGACCTTCCAATTCGCCAGCAGCAGGTTCTGGAGTACCTGCGCCGCAGCCTCCGCGAGAAGGGCTACGTGCCGTCCATACGAGAACTCGGCGAGGAACTCGGGCTCAAGTCCACGTCCACGATCCATTATCACCTCACGGGTCTCGCCGATCGGGGTCTCATTCGCTGGGACAAGGGCAAGAATCGCGCCATCCAGATCCTCGACGACGGTGCGATGGAGTCCGCTCACTCGGCGGCTCGGCCGGCGACCTTCGCGATGGCTGGTCGGATCGTGGCAGGCTCTCCGATCGAGGCGATCGAGGGGCTGGACGAGGTGGATCTGGCCTCGTTGTGGTCTCCCGACGAGATGTTTCTCCTCGAGGTCAAGGGCGAGTCGATGATCGAGGATCACATCACGCCCGGCGATTGGGTCGTCGTGCGGCGCCAGCAGGATGCCCGGGATGGCGACATCATCGTGGCGCTTCTGGAGAACGGGGAGGCCACGCTCAAGCGCCTCTACCGGGAGAAGGGCCGGATTCGTCTCCAGCCGGCCAACGCGTCGATGGCTCCCATATACGTCGATCGCGTGATCATCCAGGGCAAGGTCGTCGGACTCATACGCCGGGTTTAGACCTGTTTCGGGTTGACCTGACCCCGGCTTACGTCCGCGCCCCCTCGCCTCACGTACAGAAGTACGCTTCGGCTTCGAGCATAGGAAGTATTTTCCGGACTTGATGAATTCATCAAGTCTTTTTTATCTGGCAAAAGAGATGCTGTGACTGGGTAAATGAGGGTCGAAGGGGTTCCCCGCCCGAACGGGCAGGAGCCAGCTTCACAAGTTTCCCTACCTCCGGCCGCTGCTCCCATCTGGTGCTAACAGAGCGGTGGACGGTCCTTTACCTGAACAAGCCGGGTACCCTTTCGGGGGTGCCCGGCTCTGTTCATTCAGATCTTCTGGTCTGGTTGGATGGCCTCATCGGCGGCGATTTGCCTCCAGGACTCGGGCGGCAGATCAGAGCGGGGGGCCGAATCTTTCGTGGTGGTGGAGGACGGCGGGGTGCCAGCGCAGGTAACGCTGCAGGTCTCCCTCGCCGACAACCCCCACGAGTCGGTGCTCGTCGACCACCGGCAGCGGATCGACCCCCGACGCCTGCATCTGCTTGAGCGCGTCGATCGCCGGGGTCGTGGGATGCACGACCTCCGCTTCGGACAGGGGCTTCATGAGCTCGGTGACCCGCAGTCTCGGCCACAGGCGTCGCGGGACCTGCTCGAGGCTCTCGGCCGTCAGGATCCCCACGAGGGACTCTTCGTCAGTCGTAACGGGAACCGCGGGCTCGGGATAGTGGGCCAGGACTTCCGATACGGCTTCCGGAATGGTCTGGCTATCGTGTACCGGGTGCAGGTCTCGCCGCATGAGGTCCTTCACCAGGACGCGGCGCAGGGCCGTCAAGACGAAGGCCTGCCGGTAGCTGGCTTCGGCGGCGCCGTAGAGGAGGACGGCCAGCAGCCCGAGCCATATCATGCTGAACCAATCGCCGAACGCGAGGGCGGCGACGACGCCCCAGAGACCGAGAAGGACGGCGATCGCCTCTCCGCCCCACGAAGCCCAGCGGGTGGCTTCGATGTAGTTCTTGCGCCAGGCCCAGAGGACGGCCCGGAAGATCCGACCGCCATCCAGCGGGAAGCCTGGTAGCAGGTTGAAGGCCGCCAGCGCCAGATTGATGAGTCCCATCCAGCGCGCGACGATGGTGGCCGGGAGGTAACCGGTCGTGGCAAGGCCGATTCCGTAGAAGAGCACGGCGAGTAACAGACTCGAGGCCGGCCCAGCCAGCGCGATCCAGAACTCGGCGACCGCGCTGGGCATCTCCTCGTGGCTTTCGCTGACCCCGCCGAAGAGAAACAGGACGATGCGCCTCACCTGCAGACCGTAATGCCGGCTCACGAGCGAGTGGGAGAGTTCGTGGGCGATCAGGCAGGCAAAGAAGAGGACGGTGGCCACGGCCGCCATGGGCCAGCTCGGCAGGTCGGGGATCGGGGCCAGCGCCGGGAAGACCGCGGCGCCGAGGGACCAGAAGATGAGGAGGAAGATCACGATCCACGAGGGAGAGATCTCGATCGGGATTCCGAAGATCCGGGCGATCTTCCAACCGGTCAGGGCTTCACGTGGCATGGCTGGATGATCCCAGGGGGACGGGCCGATGTCATCGCCAGGTTTCGACCAATCTCTGGCAACCTGTGGATGAATTTCTTTCCATGCGAGCGAAAGATCTCGCGGACGGCATCCTTCCCGGTGGAAACCTGGCCACCTCGAGAGCCAGGCTACGTCGCCGCCTGTGCTCGGCTGGAGGGAGTTCGATGGAACCGGCGGGTTCCCTCGAGTGATTGCCCGAGCTTGCGAGGGCGGATCGAAGTTTCGGTCCTACTTGTGGGCGCGTTCCATCGCGTCGATCGGGGAAAGAACGTGATTGCCGGTGAGCACGAGGGCACCGAAAGTCGTTACGGGCGCCAGGCCCGCAGAGTGGCCCGCGACGATGGCCGCCACGGCCGCTCCCTCGATGGCGAGGTCCACGACCCCGCCAGCCCAGTCGTGCTCGAGGAGCTGCCCGGTGCCGGGCAGCAGGAAGGACAGGCCGGCCATCTGCGGGCCTGATAGCTGGATGAGCGGCTTTGCCGTGACGAGGGTCTGAGCCTCGAGCGCGTGCACGGAGTCGTAGGGAGAGGCCTGGCTGATCTCGCCGAGGGTCGTCCCCTGGTCCGACGCCGTGGCGAGGTCGGTCTCGAGGCTTGGGGTCGCCACGTCCGCGCTCGCTTTTGCGATCGGTTGGGCGAGGATCGACGGCACCGCCGGCTCGCTGCTCGCATGGACCGGAGACGGTTCGTGCGGCGGGGCCACGACGATGCGGACCCGCGCCGGCTTCTTGGCTGGAGCGGAGCCTGCCACGGGCGCTCCGGTGTCGGCCCAGACCAGCCGTCCATCCCGGCGGGAGTAAAACGAGCCGTCGACCTTCCGGTGGCCATGGAAGAGCTGCGGGATGATGCCCCTGGCCACCATGTGCGCCTGCAACTCCAGGATCTCGCCCGGATGGATGAGGTTGGGATCATGGACTCGAGCTCGGTTCCAGCTCCAGATTTCGCGCCACCGCTCGCCCGATCCCAGGAACCTTCTGGCGATGGCCCACAGCGAATCTCCCGGCTTGACGACGTACCGGGTGCCCGAGACCACGGCTTTGCGGCCGATCGGCCTCGTCGTGACCCACCGTATCCCATGGCCATGCCCGGGCGGCTTGTCGAGGTGGCGAGACCAGCTCCTGGCCGGTCGTGGCCGGGGGTGGACCTCGGGGGCGCGATGATGCGGGCTCCGGACCGCGTGCAGGCCATGCCGCGCCGGCTCCCGAGGGGCGGCCACGCCGGCCGATGGAAGCTCGAATGCCACCCCCGAGCCGTTCGCCGCGGCCCGTGCCTCGGAGACCGTCCACGACCCGGCGCCGGGTTGGCCCTCTCGGGAAGCCGGGATCTGCGTGGCCAGCGCGAGCGGTGCGGCAACCGCGCTGTTGGCCATGGCGGCGACCATCCCGACGGCAAGCACCGGGACTGCGGGCGCTGGCTTGCGGTGCGCGGCCTCGGCGGCCAGCAGCGCCGCGGCATCGTCCCCGTACACCGAGATGCCCCCGAGGAACTCGACGGGCACCCCCTCTTGCTGGACCAGCGCGTCGAAGGCTGCGGCGAGATCGGCTCCCGCGCTACTCTGGGCGAGCAGGGACAGGGCCTCGAGCTCCGGCAGGCCGGGCGGCGTGGCCTGGCTGCCCTCCTGGCTCGAGGCAAAGCGTGCAACCTGGTCCGGTGTCATGAGTCTCCCGAGTGCGGCGGCCGATCCGCGGTCCTGCTTGGGCAGGACCGACCTGTCGATTATGTTCGGCAGGCCGAGGAAGATCTTGAACCCCAGGTTGCCGTGGCCGTCAAGCGGTTCGCGCTTGCCCGACCAGTCCGAGGCCCAGGAGTCGCATGGCGTTCCGCGAAACGACCATCTCGTACTCCTCGTCGGAAAGAGCCTGGCGCACATGCGACAGGGCGAACTCCTGGCGCAACAGCGGGAAGTCCGAGCCGAAGTAGACGCGATCGGCGCCAAGAGCCTGGACGGCCATCTTGATGACGCGGGCCGGCTGCCAGGAGGTCTCGACCGCCACGTGCGGGTGGCGAGACGCGAGATCGATCACCTTGCGGTACTGGTCCCAGCCGATGTGGGCCAGGACGATCGTGACATCGGGATAAGCCGCCAGGGCCGGCTCGAGGAGCGTCGCGTCGTCCCACCCGCCGGTATCGAAGGGGAAGGTGCCGGTGTGGATCGTCACCGGGAGGTGGTTGTGGCGTGCGAGTTCCAGGAGCGCGAACATCCGGTCGTCGTGCGGGTGCAGGCCGGTCAGCGTGGGATGGATCTTGAGGCCGTGGACCGGAAAGGCTGCCATGATCTCGGCCAGGCGCTGGGCGGGATCGGGATGGAACGGGTCGATGGCGCAGAAGAAGCTGAACCGGTCCGGGTGCGGCGCCAGGGCCGAGGCGATGGGCTCGCTCAGGAAGAAGGGCTCGATGGCGCAAACGACCGTATGGGAAATGCCGTTGCGATCCATGGCCTCGATCAGATCGTCGACCGCATGACGACTGAAGATCGCCGCCACCTGCTTGAATCCCAGCTCGGAGGCGGCGCGGTAGATCCAGCGCGGCCACTGGCTGCGGAGTCGCGTGGCCACGAAGTCGAGGGTGGGGTGGACGATCGGCTCCCCCAGATAGACCATCGCCGAAAGCGCGCGATCCACCCATCCCGCGGCCATGCCCGGGACGTAGGCATGCTCGCCCTTCTCCCCCTGGAGGTGGGCATGGAAATCGATGATGGGGAGCGCTATGTCGGCCTTCCTTCGAGATCCACCACGACCTGGGTATCGCTGCGCGCCGCTGCCGCCATCTTGACGATGGCTCGCAGGGCGTTGATCGTCCGGCCTTGCTTGCCGATGACCTTGCCCAGATCTTCGGGGGAGACCGAGATCGCGATCCGGACCTTGTCTGCTTCGTTGTGGCGAACGATGGATAGCGCCTTCTGGTTGGTGACGATGGAGCGCATGACGTGCGCTGCGATCTCCTCCAGTGCGAAGAGCGCGGGGGGCGGGAGAACCGGCTCGGGGACGAAATCCTCGGGCTCGTTCAGATCCGCCGGGTTCTCCGCCGCCGGGGCTTCGACAGACGACTCGGCCGGTTGCTCGAGCGGCTCGAGGGTCGGCGCGGCGTCAGACTTGGCCGTCCGGGATCTCGAGCGGGTCGAGCCTGTCGAGGTGCCCGTCTTGCTTCGAGGAGAACTCGAACGTGGCGTCACGAAGCGGCACCCAGCTTGTCGAACACTCCCGCCTTCTTGAGGAGAGACCGGGCGGTGTCGGTGGGCTGGGCACCGTTGCGGAGCCACTTGAGCGCGGCTTCTTCCTCGACGCGAACCTCGGCGGGGTCCTTCTGCGGATCGTAGAAGCCGATCTCCTCGATGACGCGGCCGTCGCGGCGCGAGCGCTGATCCATGACCACCAGACGGTAGCGGGGGTGCTTGAGGGCTCCGAGCCGCTTGAGTCGGATCTTTACCATGAGATTTGTTCCTCTTTCTCTCAAATAACGAATAACAGGATGCCGAGTCTACAGGGGAAGGTGAAAACCGGGCCCGGGCATGCCAGGGAGCTTGGGGAGTTTCTTGCCGAGCTTCTTCTGGAAGCCCGATAGCTGCTTCATCATCGCACGCATCTGCTCGAAATCCTTGAGCAGCTTGTTGATATCCTGGATCGACGTACCCGAGCCCTTGGCGATGCGGGTCTTGCGCGAGCTGTTGAGGCACTCCGGGTGCCGGCGCTCGTAGGGGGTCATCGAGCCGATCATGACCTCGACCTTGCGCAGGGCCTTCTCGCCCGTGGCGATGTCCTCGCGCTTGAGCGCCGACGACAGGCCCGGAATGGGCAGCATGCCGAGGATCTGCTCCATCGATCCGAGCTTCTTCATGGCCTCGAGCTGGGTGGCGAAGTCCTCGAGGTTGAACTCCGCCTTGCGCATCTTCTGCTCGAGGGCCTTGGCCTGGTCGAGGTCGAAGGCTTCCTGGGCCTTCTCGATGAGCGTGAGGACGTCGCCCATCCCGAGGATGCGCGTGGCGATGCGGTCCGGGTAGAAGGGCTCGAGGGCGTCTAGCTTCTCTCCGACCGCTGCGAACTTGATCGGGCAGCCGGTCACCTCCTTGACCGAGAGGGCGGCGCCACCGCGGGTGTCGCCGTCGAGCTTGGTCAAGACGACCCCGGTGAGCGAGAGTTCGGCGTTGAAGGCCTCGGCGGTCCGGACCGCGTCCTGGCCCATCATGGCGTCGACGACGAGCAGGGTCTCTTGGGGCTGGAGGAGGTCGCGCAGCGCCCGGATCTCCGCCATCATCTCGGAGTCCACGTGGAGGCGGCCGGCGGTGTCTACGATCAAGGTATCGTGCGAACCGGCCCTGGCCGCGGCCAGGGCGGCCCTGGCGATGGCCACGGGATCGCGAGAGCTCTCGTCGGCGAAGACCGGGACGTCGATCTGCTTGCCAAGGACCTCGAGCTGCTTCACCGCCGCGGGCCGGTACACGTCACAGGCGGCCAGGAGCGGGCGGCGACCCTGGCGCCGGATGTGGAGGGCGAGCTTGGCAGAAGTCGTGGTCTTGCCCGAACCCTGCAATCCCGCCATCAGGATGATCGTGGGCGGAGTCTGAGCCTGGGCGAGCGTCTGGCGCTCCGTGCCCAGGAGCCGAACCAGCTCGTCGTGGACGGCCTTGACCAGCTGCTGGGCCGGATTGAGGCCACCGAGCAACTCCTGGCCGACGACCTGGGCCTTGACCCGGGCCGTGAATTCCTTGACGACCGGCAGGGCCACGTCGGCTTCCAAGAGCGCGCGACGAACCTCTCGGAGGGCCTCGGCGACATTCTCTTCAGTCAGCCGCCCCTGCCCCCTGAGCTTCTTGAAGAGGCCTTGCAGCTTCTCGCTGAGGGATTCGAACATACGAAGGAAGATCGATCCTATCGAATGCGCCGGGTACCGTCAAACGTTATTTCTTCGCCCGGGCGAAGTCTTTGCGAGCCATCTCCAGCACGCTCAGTACCGTTCCTCCGGTCACCTGCAGGCTGTCGGCCGTGCTCTGCAGGAGCACGGCCGCGCTCGTCTCGGCGCGCTTGGGGTCGAGTTCGGCCGCGGTCGGACGCACCACCGTGGTCGCCGACTGGATGCGCGTCGGGAGAAATGCGTCGAGGACGTTCAGGAGGTGAGCGGCGCGCCCGTGGCTGAACTCGGCCAGCGCCCGCGCTGCGGTGCGCGGCGCCATGAAGGGCATGGAGGGCGGATCCTTCAGCACCTCGAGCAACGGCCCACGGCCCGCCTTGAGCTCGGATTCCAGGTTTTGCTGGACGAAGGCGTCGTATGCCAGGCGGTAGTTGATCTCCCGCGTTTTCAAGCGCGCGGCGTTGAACCGAGTCTGCCAGATCCAGGAATACTGGAACGACTGCGTGTCGAGAGGATCGCCGAGTTCTTCCAGGTAGAAGAGGGAGCGGGCGAGGTTGCGGAAGGCCCAGTAGGTGTGGCCCGATTTCATGTCCGCCACGGCCAGGCGATAGAAGTGGACCATCCGCCCCGGCGCGTCTCCCACCCGCACGACTCCAGCCAGGAAGTAGTCGTAGCTCTGCCGGTACCCGCGGCTGCCGCCGTCGAGCTTTTGCCAGGGCGAGACGTGGATTCCGGCATCCATTCCCCAGGCCGGCTCGTCCACGTAGCGATCGAGGATCTCGCGGGCACTCTCGTGCTCGCCGGGGAGGCGATCGATGTACACGGGGACGTAGCTCGGGTTGACCGGGCTCGGGTCGCTCGTGGCCGGCTCCACGAGGATGTTCCGGTAGGCGTCGAGCCAGTGCTGGCGGGCCAGGAGCGGGCGGGTGAGCAGGTCGTGGCGTTCCCAGGCCAGGGCGGGATGGGAGCACAGCGCCAGGCCGAGCGTGGCGACCGCGGCCATCGCTCCGACCTCGAGTCCTTTCTTGAGCCACGGTGGTGCATCGCGCCGGCGCGCCCTCCGGTACCTTGCGGCAGGTTCCGAGACGGCGCCGGGCCTCGAAAAGCGGCCTTCCTGCGGACCGCGTGTTTGCCGAGAGCTGGCCATATGCGCAGCATAGCAGGGACGGGCGGGTACATGGAGCAAGGGAGCGGAACCATCCCAAGAGATCCGGGCCCACTTTGTTCGAGAATGCCGCTCGGCGGGTCTTGCCGCTCCAGCCGAGGCGAGGTTGGACGATCGATCGTGATGACAGGGTCGAAGGCCGCTAGCCGGGCCGGCCGCGGTGCCGGCCTGCCATCCCGGCGGCTTGGCCGCCTCTGGCTCGGGCTCGGCGGCGCGATCGCTGCCTTCGCCGTGGGGGCGTGCGCCAACCCCATCACCTACTTCTTCAGCGGAGGGGGGGCGGGAGGTACCTCGAGCGGAGCGGGTGGCTCGGGTGGTTCGGGTGGTTCGTCTCCGACTGCGGTCGGTAGTCCGGTCAAGGTGGGAACGGGTTCCGGTTCGATATCCGGCCAGGTCATCCTGGCGGATACGCAGGACGCCAGCGGCGTCACGGTTGCCCTTGCCGGTGGCGGGGGCGTCAAGGCCAGCGAGACGACGGCGACGGCCGGTATTTTCCAGTTCACGAGCGTCGCCCCGGGTTCTTACACGGTGACTCTCTCGCGGTCCGGCTACCAGACGGCCAGTCAGGCCGTCCAGCTGGGCAGCGCGAGCCTCACGCTCTCGCCGATCGCCCTGGCCAGTCCGCTGGCCGCCTTGACCCTGACGCCGGCCTCTTCTTCGGTGTTCCTGCCGCCGGACGATCCCGGATCCATCCCGCTCCTGCCGTATACGGTGGCGCTCATCGCGCAGGCCACCAAGCAGGATGGGGCCAACCTGTCGATCGCGCCGGCATCCCTCTCGTACGCGGTGTCCGCGCCGAGCCAGGCCTCGGTGGACGGCGCCAACGGCGTGCTCACGGTCCTGGTCGGCGCCTCGACCGGTTCCCTGACGATCACCGCCACCCTGGCCGACCCGGCGCTGTCTGCCGAGGCCACGGTCAGCGTCGTCGATCCGCAGGCTGATGCCAACATCCGGATCCTGGCACTGGCGTCTTCGCGGGCGCAGCCTTCGCGCGATCGGACCGGCGACCGTCCGGTGGGGCTGTGATGAGTTGTCCACCGGCTGCGCCGACAGCGTCGAACGAAACGCCACCTGCTGTGCTGGGCTACGCAGCAGCTTGCCCGCAGCGGGGGGTAGTTTGCGGGGGGCCAGGCCCCCTGCAAGTCCCTGCCGGCGCAGCCGGAGCAGAGAGTTTCTAATGAGTTGTCCACCGGCTGCGCCGACACTCTCGAACGAAACGCCACCTGCTGTGCTGGGCTACGCAGCAGCTTGCCGGCAGCGGGGGGTAGTTTGCGGGGGGCCAGGCCCCCTGCAAGTCCCTGCCCCGAAGGGGAGTTTCCAATGAGGAGCCGAG
>JAJYIO010000469.1 GCA_021790035.1 bacterium
GCCGGACGGGGGCCGGGGTGCACATCCACGTGGCCGAGGACGTCTACGATGTCACGCAAGCCCGTCACCGCCATGGCCGCTCCATCATGGAGCGCCTGCGCGATGCCGGTTGCCTTTTCGAGCGGACGCACCTGGCGCATGGCGTTCACCTCGAGGATCGAGATCTCGCCATCGCCATGCAGCATCGGTGTCAGCTCGTCCACAACCCGCGCTCCAACATGAACAACCGCGTGGGTTACGCCCCCGTCTTCATGCCGGTGGGTGGCCTCGAACCCCGCTGGGCCCTCGGCACCGACGGCATCGGCTCGGACATGTTCGCCGAGGCGCGCTTTGCCTACTTCAAGGCGCAGGAAGCCAATCGCGGGGTCAGTCCGGCCGCCGTTCTCGATCTCCTGGCGACCGGATCGCGACAGGCCGGAGCCCTTTTCGGGATTCCCGTCGGCGATCTGACGCCCGGTTCCGCTGCCGATCTCGCGGTTCTCGATTACGATCCGCCCACCCCGCTTGCGCCCGATAATCTGGGCGGTCACGTGATCTTCGGCATGTCGGCCGCGGACGTCGAATCCGTGATGGTCGCCGGTCGCTGGCTGATGCGGGATCGACGGTTCGGCGGGCTCGACGTGCGTGATATTTACGGAAGGGCCCGCCACGCCGCGGCCCGCCTCTGGAGGGACCTCGCTCCCGAGCTGGTGCGGTAGCCGTTCGAGCCGCGTCCCTTCGGTTCGCCCCTGGTCATGGAAAGGAATCTGATGTCGAGAGTAATCAAGTGCGGTGTCATCCAGACCCGGAACGACGTTCCGACGGATCAGCCGATCGAGAGGATCAAGGAGGCGGCGATCGCCAAGAACCTCGCGCTTCTCGAGGACGCCGCCCGCCAGGGGGTGCAGGTCGCCAGCCTGCAGGAGATCTTCTACGGCCCGTATTTCTGTGCCGAGCAGGATCCGCGCTGGTACGCCACCGCCGAGCGCATCCCCGACGGCCCCACGCTCAAGCTGATGCAGGAATTCGCCGCCAGGCATCGCATGGTGCTGATCGTGCCGATCGTCGAGGAGGAGATGCCCGGAGTGTACTACAACACCGCGGCAGTCCTCGACGCCGACGGCACGTTTCTGGGCAAGTACCGCAAGACGCACCTGCCCCATTGCCTGCCCGGGTTCTGGGAGAAGTTCTACTTCAAGCCGGGCAACCTCGGCTACCCGGTCTTCGATACCGCCTACGCCAAGGTCGGCGTGTACCTCTGTTACGATCGCCACTTCCCCGAGGGGGCTCGCATTCTCGGCCTGAACGGCGCCGAGGTCGTGTTCATCCCGTCGGCCACGACCGCCGGGCTCTCGGAGTATCTCTGGAAGCTCGAACAACCCGCGCACGCCGTTGCCAACGGCTACTTCGTGGGAACGATCAATCGCGTCGGCTGGGAAGCTCCCTGGAACATCGGCGAGTTCTACGGCACGAGCTACTTCGTCGATCCGCGCGGCAAGATCGTCGCCGAGGCGTCGCGTGACCGCGACGAGCTGGTCGTGGCGGATCTCGACCTCGACATGATCGCCGAGGTTCGCCACCAGTGGCAGTTCATCCGCGATCGCCGTCCCGATGTCTACGAGCCGATCGCCAAGGTGGGCGTGGGCTAGCCGTTCGCACGGCGCAAGAGAGCACCTGGGAACTGGAAGAGGACCGCACCATGGCGAAGATCTCGGTCGACCTGCTCGGCATGTCGTTCCGCAATCCGATCATTCCCGCAGCAGGCCCCAACGTGGGTAACGGCGAGCAACTCTCTCGGGCTGCCGCCGGCGGCGCGGGCGGATTGCTGGCCAAGACGATCTCCCGGGAAGCCGCCCGCGTTCCGCGTCCCAACATGGTCCAGTTCGGAGCCTCGGGCATGCTCAACACCGAGCTATGGACGGAGCTATCCCCCGAGCA
Organism: bacterium; assembly: GCA_021790035.1. Classification (GTDB taxonomy): domain Bacteria; phylum Cyanobacteriota; class Sericytochromatia; order S15B-MN24; family VGJW01; genus JAJXWQ01. Next base: position 1,918 of record JAJYIO010000469.1, read on the forward strand.
GTGGCTCGACCACGAATACGAGGTCGGACTGGCGGCGGCTCGCTCGGCCGGCATTCCTTTCATCGCGTCGATCGGCTACACGCCGGACGACCTGCGGGCGCTCGGACCTCGGGTCGAGGCCAAGGGCGTGGACGCCATCGAGTTCACCGTGCATTATCTCGATCCAGCGCGGGTCGTCGAGACGGCACGGGCGCTCAAGGACTCGGTCAAGATCCCGATCATCGCCAAGCTCTCGCCGCACTCGGGGGATCTCGGGGATCTGGCCGCGGCGCTCGAGCCACACGTCGACGCCTTCGCGTGCATCAACAGCTTCGGGCCGACCCTGGCGATCGACATCGAGCGAGCCGAGCCCCTGCTGGGCAGCGAGTTCGGTTACGGATGGCTTTCGGGGGCACCCCTCAAGCCCCTGGCCGTGCGCTCGGTCTTCGAGGTCGCGCGGCGGGTCAAGAAGCCGGTGATCGGCGTGGGGGGCGTCACGACCGGCAAGGACGTCATCGAGATGTTCATGGCCGGCGCCTCCCTGGTGGGCATCTGCACGGTGGTCTTGCTCCGGGGTCAGCGCATGCACCAGAAGCTCGCCACCGAGGTCGACCAGTGGCTCGACGCGCACGGCTACTCGGATATCCGCCAGATCCAGGGCCTCTACGTGCAGCGCTTCGGGCACGGCCAGCGGGTGGTCGTCGACACGGAGGAGATCCCGGTCCTGGCCGCGGATCGGTGCATCAAGTGCGGCAAGTGCGAGCCGGTCTGCTTCCACGATGCGATGAAGGCCCCGCTCAAGTCTCTCCCGGAGGTGAGCCCCGATCTCTGCTTCCAGTGTGGCCTCTGTGCGTCGGTCTGCCCGACGGACGCGCTCAGCTTCGCGCCGCGTTCCGGGGTCACGATGCGGCAGCTCGCCTGAAACTTCGATCCTCCCTCGACCTCTCTCCCGCTGCGGGCAAGCCGCTACGTAGCTAGGCACTG
>JAJYIO010000470.1 GCA_021790035.1 bacterium
TTTTCGACCGCAGCGGGTTCCGAACCATCTTCGCTTGCTACGACGAGTCCGGTTCGCGCGATCTTCTGGCCTAGCGTTGCCAGCTGTTTCGCGAACAGCATCCTTCAAACTTGAAGCCTCCGCCCCAGTAGACCGGAGATCTTCGCGTTAGCGGCCCAGTCCGGCCGGGCAGAAGGCAAACATGGAAGAGGGTCTGGGTCCCGCATTCGACGTCGAGCTCCTCGCGGTCACCCTGCGCGAGGCGCATCGCGAGGCCTCGAGCCTGGTCGAGTTCCTGGCCGACCATCTGGTCCAGAGCCTTCCGGAGCGAGTCACGGTCACCCGCGGCGGGTTCTTCTTCTCGTCCCGCCGTCCGGTGGGCGAGCTCAAGGCTCGGTTCGAGGAGTCCGAGTACCGCCTGCGCCGCAAGGGCGAAGGTTCTTACGAGTTCGAGCGGGCGGATATCGTCGGCGGCATCGCCATCCGGACCCATCGCCTCGGACTCGAGGATTGGATGAAGCAGCTCCTGGCGGCCCTGGCGTCCGTGGCCGGCAGCCAGGAGCAGGTCGCCGCCATGCTCAAGAAGTACCGCTGAATCGAGCCCGCCTCGCGGCCGTCAGGCCTTGACGGCCACCTGCTGACCCACGAGATCCGATACGAGGCCAACGGCCTGCGCGAGCTTGCCGGGATCGCCCCCTCCGCCCTGGGCGAGATCGGGCTTGCCGCCACCGCGGCCACCGATCTGGCCCAGGAGGGCTCCGACGAGCTTGCCAGCGTGAACGCCGCGAGCCACCGCATCCGGGGTGGCTGCCGCCACGGCCGACACCTTGCCCTCGCCGTCCGAAGCCAGGACCACCACGCCCGAGCCGAGTCGATCCCGGAGGTAAAGGGCCGCGGCACGGGTACCCTCGGCATCGAGATCGGGCAGGCGCCCGGCCAGCACCTTGACTCCACCCACCTCGCAGGCCTGGCCCAGGAGATCCTCGGCTTGCGCCGAAGCCGCCTTCGCCTTGAGCTGCTTGATGGACTCGTCGCGCTCCTTGACCTGCTCGCGCAACCGACCCACGCGCTCGGGAATCTCCTCGGTCGTCACCTTGAACTCGTCTCTAAGGCCTGACAGGATGTCCCACTGCTGGCGGAAGAGATCTAGCGCCGCCAGGCCGCAGACGGCGCGGATGCGCCGGATTCCAGCCGAGATGCCCTTCTCCTCGGTCACCTTCAACAGGCCGATCTCCCCGGTGCTGCGGGCATGCGTGCCGCCGCACAGCTCCGTGGAGAACCCTGGAACCTCGATCACCCGGACGATCTCGCCGTACTTCTCGCCGAACATCGCGGTGGCCCCTTTCGCCTGCGCCTCGGCAATCGGCATGGTATCGTGCGCGACCGGTGTGCTGGTGAGGATCTCGGCGTTGACCAGATCCTCCACCTGCTGGATCTCGGCCGGCGTCAGCTGGCGGCCGAAGGTGAAGTCGAACCGCAGCTCGTCGGGGCCGACGTAGGACCCCGCCTGTGCCGCCTGCTCTCCCAGCACGCGCTTGAGAGCCGCGTGCAGGAGATGGGTGCCCGTATGGTGGCGCACCGTGGCCTGCCTGCGGAGCAAGTCCACCTCGGCGATCACCGTCTTGCCGATCTCGGGTGGCCGCACGCCCTCGGCCAGGAGATGCACGAAGACCTCGCCATGCTTCTGGGTGTCGATCACCCGAAGGCCCGACAGCGTCCCCTGATCGCCGATCTGGCCGCCGGATTCCGCATAGAAGGGCGTCCGGTCGAGAACCACGCCGTAGGCCGACTCGTCACCCGCCACCGGGCGCGTGACGACCTCGAGGACGGTGGCCTCGGCCTTGAGCGTCTGGTACCCCACGAACCCCGTGGGAGCGGTGGTTTTTACCTCCAGGCCCGCGAACGTGACTCCGGCCTCCTCACGGGCCTTGCGAGCTCGATCGCGCTGCTCCTCCATGAGCGCGTGGAAGCCGGTCTGATCGACCTTGAGGCCCCGCTCGGCGGCGAGTTCCTCGGTGAGCTCCACCGGAAAGCCGTACGTGTCGAAAAGTTCGAACGCCACCTCGCCCGGGATGGTCTCGCCGCCGTGGCGGGCGACGGCCTTGTCGAACAACAGCATCCCGCGATCCAGGGTATCCGCGAACCGTTGCTCCTCCGCACCGAGCACCTCGAGGATGAACTTGCGCTGAGCTGGCAGCTCCGGGTAGTGGTCGAAGTGGTCGATGACCCAGGTCGCGAGCGCGTCCACGAAGGGGCCCTTGATGCCGAGCAGCCGCCCGTGCCGGACCGCTCGCCGGACGATCCGCCGCAGCACGTAGCCGCGGCCTTCGTTGGAAGGCGTGATGCCATCTCCGACCAGGAACGTGGCGCCGCGCAAGTGATCCGCGATGAGCCGCAGCGAGACGTCGGTCTTGCCGCCCTTGCCATAGTCGACCCCCGCGCGCTGCGCTGCGATCTCGACCAGGGGCTTGATGAGGTCGGTGTCGAAGTTGCTGGGCACCTGCTGGAGGATCTGAGTGATGCGCTCGAGCCCCATGCCGGTGTCGATGTTCTTCTTGGGAAGCGGCGTCAACTTGCCCGCGTCATCCCGGTTGAACTCCATGAACACCAGGTTCCAGAACTCGGTGAACCGGTCGCAATCGCAACCCGGAGCGCACTCGAGCTGACCGCAGCCCCGCTCGGGGCCAAAGTCGTAGTAGATCTCGCTGCACGGCCCGCACGGCCCGGTGGGGCCCGCAGCCCAGAAGTTGTCCTTCTCCCCGAGGCGAACGATGCGCTCGCTGGAAACGCCGGCCTTCTCCTGCCAGATGCGCGCCGCCTCGTCGTCGTCGGTGAATACCGTGACCCACAGGCGATCGACCGACAGGCCCAGATCCTGGGTCACGAATTCCCACG
>JAJYIO010000471.1 GCA_021790035.1 bacterium
CGCCGTCGGGCTGGTCCGCAAGGACGAGATCTTCTACGCCAAGGCCAGCGGCACGGGCAACCCGGTCATCTATGTAGGCGCCAAGACCGGACGTGACGGCATCCACGGGGCGACGATGGCCTCGGAGGAGTTCAAAGAAGGGTCGGAACAGAAGAGGCCCAATGTTCAGGTGGGCGACCCGTTCATGGAGAAGCTGCTGCTGGAGGCCTGCCTGGAGGCGATGCAGACGGGCGCGATTGTGGGCATCCAGGATATGGGCGCTGCCGGATTGACCTGCTCCACCTGCGAGATGGGGGCGCGTGGCTGCGTCGGCCTCGACGTCGAACTCGACCTTGTGCCGCAGCGCGAAACCGGCATGAGCGCCTACGAGATCATGCTCTCCGAAAGCCAGGAGCGCATGTTGCTGGTGGCCGAGAAGGGCCGCGAGGACGAGGTCCTGCGCGTCTTCTCAAAATGGGGATTGGATGCGGTCATTGTGGGCACGGTCCGGCCCGAATCGCGCCTTCGCATTCGCCACCACGGTGAGCTGGTGGCCGACATTCCCAACCAGTCGCTCACGGACGACGCTCCGCTCTACCACCGGCCCGTGGGCGTCTGGCAGACTCCCCTGCCCTCCGTGCCGCCTGACGAGGTTCAGTCGCAACTGGCCGAGGACCGCGATTTTACCGCCGACCTGAAAAAGCTGCTGGCCAGCGCCAACGTCTGCTGCAAGCGCTGGGTCCACGAGCAATACGACTCCATGGTCCAGACGAATACCGTGCTCGGGCCCGGGGGCGAGGGTGGCGTGATGCGCATCAAGGGAACTGGCATGCCCGGTCGAGAGCGCGGGCTGGCGATGGCTCTCGACTGCAACGGCCGCTGGAGGTATCTCGACCCCAGGCTGGGCGCGATGCACGCCGTGGCCGAGGCTGCCCGCAAGGTCGCTTCTACCGGCGCAACCCCGGTGGCCGCCACCAACTGCCTCAACTTCGGCAATCCCGAGAAGCCCGAGATCATGGCCCAGCTTTCAGCGGCCATTGACGGCATCGCCGAAGCCTGCACGGCTCTGGGCACGCCGATCACCGGCGGCAATGTTTCGCTTTACAACGAGACGCGCGGCGAAGGCATCTATCCCACGCCCGTTCTCGGCATCGTCGGCATTCTCGACGACGTGACCAAAGCCGTACCGGCCCACTTCCAGCGCGCAGGCGACGCCATCCTGCTCCTGTGGCCCATCCCCGCCGGCGAGGAGCCTAATCCTAACCTCAAGGTTCCGCTCGTTGCCGAGCAGGTGACGGGTCAGTCCAGCCTGGCGCCCGGCGTGCTTGGCGAGCAAGCGGTCGTCGTCCCCGAGGATGTGACCGAAGCGGAAGCCACCGCCGAGCTTGTGGCCTTTGGCTCCTCAGAGTATGCCAAGGTGGTTCTGGGCGGCGTGTGGGGCCAGCCTCCGCCCCTCGACCTCGACGCCGAGGCCGATCTGCACACGCTGCTGGCCGTCCTCGCGGATCGCGAGCTTCTCCACTCCGCTCGCGATCTCTCCGACGGCGGCATCGCCGTAGCCTTGGCCCAGGCCGCGTTCACCCTGGGAATCGGCGCCGCCATTGAGCAGGACCAGTCGCTCATGCTCCATCCCCTCTTCGGCCTCTTCGCCGAGCCGGCATCCACCATGCTCGTCTCCGCGGACCCCAGCCAGATGGACGCCATTGAAGAGCTCGCCGACCGGTACAACTTCTACGCCGCCCGCATTGGAACCACCGGCGGCGACCGCCTGGAAATCAGCGTCTACCGCCAACCCATGATCTCCGCTCCTATTGACGCCCTCCGCAAGCCCTGGGCCAACGCTCTTGAAGCCACCCTCCACGACGAGGTTCCCGCATGACGCAGCGCCTCTACCAGGGCATCGAAGGCATATTCGACGCAACGCAAGCGCTCAGGTCGATGAAGGGTACGGACGTTGATCCGTACATGCAGCCAGGCAACAAGAAGGATGGGGTTTTAGACGCCGGGGGCGTTGCAGCTCCCTTGGGATCGGATAAGCTCCACGAAGAATGCGGCGTGGTGGCCATCCACGGCCATCCCGACGCCGCCCGCCAGGCCTATCTCGCTCTCTACGCCTTGCAGCACCGCGGGCAGGAGTCGGCCGGCATCGCCACCGCCGACGGCCAGCACCTGGCCAACATCAAGGGCATGGGCCTGGTTTCGGAGATCTTCACCGACGACGTGCTCGCCAAGCTCCCCGGCCAGATGGCCATTGGCCATACCCGCTATTCCACCACCGGCGACTCTGCGCTGCTCAACGCCCAGCCCATCCGCGTGGACTCCACGAAGGGCCTTATTGCCATCGCTCACAATGGCAACCTGGTCAATCTCGGTAATCTGCGCTCGCGACTGGAGCGCGACGGCGCCTATTTCCAGACCACGTCGGATTCCGAGATCATCGTCCAGCTCATCGCCCACTCCAGCGCCCAAAGCCTCGTGGACGCCATTGCCGATTCGCTGGCCCAGGTCGAGGGCGCGTTCTCCATCGTCATGATGACCCGCGACCGCATCTTCGCCGCCCGCGACCCGCGCGGCTTCCGCCCGCTCTCCATGGGTTGCATGAAGAATCCCGGCGCTCCCGACACCATTGTCTTCGCCAGCGAAAGCTGCGCCTTCGACCTGCTCCGCGCCGAGTTCATTCGCGACGTGCTCCCCGGCGAGCTGGTGATGGTCTCTCGTGTCGGCGTCACCAGCCGCCAATTTGCCACCGGAGTGCCCCAGTCCAGTTGCATCTTCGAGCACGTTTACTTCGCCCGTCCCGACTCGCGCATCTTCGGCCGTTGGGTGCAGGAGAGCCGCGACAAGATGGGCCGCCAGTTGGCCCGCGAGTCCGGCGTGGCCGCCGACGTGGTCGTT